>JBFWWD010000082.1:0-20750 GCA_050246385.1 Geminicoccaceae bacterium | reverse complement strand
GCCGGTCACACCCGTTCCGCGCCGCCGAGCTGCCTGCGGCTGCGGGCCACGGCGTCACGCGTGGTGCGCACATCCTGATCATCCCGGCGCATCGTCTGCCGCGCCCGCTCGATCATCAGGCGGCTGTGACGAGCTGCCGGCGCGTGGTCGCGACGACGAGGGCCGAGTCGGCGAGCGACGTCCGCGCCCAGGCGGTCTGCACCTCCGTCCGTCCGGCGCCGTTGCGAGGGTCGTCGGCGGCCGGACCGTCCACGACCACCAAGCCGCCGAGGCGCTGTGCGGCGCCACCGCGACGTTCTGCAGCGCCCATCTCGCTCTCCAGCGCCCAGTGTGCCCTGCGGTATCAGGCATCCTACCAGAAACCGAAGTCGGCGGGCAGCCATAGGGTGCAGTGCCGCGCTGCGGCAGGGCGCCTGTTGCGCGGTACCGCCGCAGCCGCTACGGCCATGCAAGCTCAACCGCGCGGACGCCGCCCGTCATGGATGCCCGGATCTACCAGCCCGCCAAGCCCGCCACGCAGTCGGGCCGCTTCAAGACGCGCCACTGGGTGGTCGAGCACGAGCCGAAGAGCCGGCAGGAGGCGGACCGGCTGATCGGCTGGATCGGCTCGGACGACACGGAGAACCAGGTGCGCCTGAACTTCCCGACCCGGGAGGCGGCGATCGCCTATTGCGACCGGAACGGTCTGACCTACCAGATCAGCGACCCGCACCGGCGCATCGTCCGGCCGAAATCCTACGCCGACAACTTCATCCGCAAGGGCTAGCGGCCAGCGCCGGGCGGGTGGGCACGCTCCGGCGTCCCGATCGATCAGGCCGAGCCGGACCTGCCGCCGCAGCCGCTCCCGGTGCAGCGCTTCGGGGCCGGCGTCGTAGCGGCCGCGATAGCGTGCGACCGTCTCCTCCGGCACCTGCAGCGGCCGATGCGCCAGGGTGAAGGTGAGGTACATCGGATCAACAGAGATTAACTCGAACGAGAGTCATGAGGTGACCAGACCGGGACCCGCTGCAAGTCGACCGCATCGCCAGGCATCTTGGCGTCGGCCTGCAACCCCGGCAAATCCCGCCTCGGCGAAGATGATCCGGTCGCCGAGCTGCCGCTCACCCCAGGACACCTCCTGGCCCGGTTGCGGGAGCATCGGATAGCTTTCGGCAGTACGTGCGCCGCACTGCCCGCGCGAAACTGCACCAACGGCACCACCTTCGCCAACATGCCGAGCATGAGCCGGGCCTTCACGTTGGGCGCCGCCGATCAGGTGGTGGCGGTCTTCCAGGCATCGGCCGCGCTGTCGGGGCAGCCGTTCGACACGGGCTTCGTCCGCCTGACCATCGACAACGCGGCGCAGGGGCCGGCGGACGGGCTGATCCCCCTGATCGGCGTCGACGAGCGCGGCACGCACGGCTTCACCTGGCAGTCCAAGACGCTGGCCAAGGGCTCGCACACCGCGCGGATCCAGTGGCGCACCGATCTGGGCTCGAGCTTCTGTGTCGACGCGCGCTCGCTGATCGTGCTGCATCGCTGATGACGCGGCAGTACCCGGCTTGGCCCGGAAGCCGGGTACTGTCGTGCGGCCCGGGCGTTCCGGGCCGGCACTGAGCCTATGCCATCCGGAGCGCCACCCTGCTATAAGCGCGCCGGGCACCCGTAGCTCAGCCGGATAGAGCATCCGCCTTCTAAGCGGAGGGTCGCAGGTTCGAGTCCTGCCGGGTGCGCCAATGTTTTCAGCGGGTTGGGGGGACGGATGGCCAGCTCTCGCTTCCCAAATGCGAATTTGGGAAGCATATGGGAAGCGGGAGCGAGGGTTCGGACGCGCTTTCTCGCATACCCTTAATCCGCCGCCGCCCGAATGAGAGATTTGAGATCCGCTCCGCGCGTACGCTCGTAGCAGTGTCCAGTTATGCCGGATAATCGATTCCAGCCGGCCCCAACGGCGAGCCGTCCGCCGGCCTCCGCATAGCCTTCGTAACCGCCGATGAACGCCGCCGCCTCTACGACGAGGTGTGGGCTGAGCCGATGCTGGTCGTGGCCAAGCGCTACAGCCTCTCGGACGTCGGCACGGCGAAGCTGTATCGACGAGCGCAGATCCCCGTTGCACGACCTGGCGCCATCGAGTGACCGTCAACTGCCCTAATCCGAACGAAGAAATCAGGGGAGAGACCTGTGCACAAGCTGCGGAGAACGACGTAACGTCCGCGGAAAAGGGGAACCCGACGGCAGATTGCTTCCGCGGGCCGATCAAGCGCTGGCCTTGCCTGCAGCCATGGTCGCCTTCCGCGAGCAGCAGGCACAGTTATCCTCAACCACGCTGATCCAGCTGCCACAACCCGACCGGGCTTGACTCCCCGTGCTGGCGAGAGAGAACAAAGAGAGAACATCGTGCTGTTCGATGGAGACAAGGATGAGGGTGCGGGACGGGTCCGCCCTGGCATCACTGCGTGCGCAGATCGCGAGGATCGAAGGCCGGGGCCGGCGTGTCAGGTCGGTGCTGCCGTTCGGGGTGCGTGAGGTGGACGCGCGGCTGCCGGGCGGCGGGCTTGCCCTGGGCGCCTTGCACGAGGTGGCGGGCGGCGGGAACGGCGCGATTGATGGTGCGGCTGCCGCGCTGTTCGCCGGTGGGGTTGCCGCCCGCACGCGCGGCAAGGTGCTTTGGTGCCTGACGCGGGCGGACCTGTTCGCACCCGCCCTGGCCCAGGCCGGGCTTGCCCCGGACCGGGTGATCTATCTCGAGGCGGGCGACGACAAGACCGTGCTCGCCTGCATGGAGGAGGGGCTGCGCCATGGCGGGCTGGGTGCGGCGGTGGCGGAGATCGCGCGCCTGCCGATGAGCGCCTCGCGCCGGCTGCAGCTGGCCGCCGAAGGTGCCGCCACCATCGGCATTGCCCTGCGCCGCTGGCGCCGGCAGGCGGAGGCCGCGGACTTCGGCCAGCCCACCGCGGCGATGACCCGCTGGCGCGTCTCGGTGCTGCCCTCCGCACCGCTGCCGGTGCCCGGCGTCGGCCGGCCGCGCTGGCTGGTCGAGCTGATCCGGGCGCGCGCCGGCGAGAGTGCCGACTTCGAGCTGGAGGCGTGCGATGCCACGGGTCGTCTCGCTGTTCCTGCCGAGCTGGCCCACCGACCGGCTGCGGCGCAGGCTCGGCGACAAAGCACCGCCGCCTGACGCAGCGCTGGCCCTGATCGGGCGCGAGGGCGGCCGGCAGCTGGTGCGGGCGGTGGACGATGCCGCTCGCGCCGCGGGCCTTCAGGTCGGCATGCCGGCTGCCAAGGCGCGCATCCTAGTGCCCGGTCTCCTGGTTCAGGACCATGAACCCGAAGCGGATGCCGAGGCGCTGGAGCGGCTTGCGCTCTGGGTGCTGCAGCGGGTGGCCCCGATCGTCGCGGTCGATCCGCCGGACGGCCTCGCCATCGATAGCACCGGCACCGAGCATCTGCATGGTGGCGAAGCAGCGATGCTCGAGGCCCTGCTCGGCCGGCTCGCCATGTCCGGCGTTGCGGCGCGTGTCGCGATCGCCGACTGCCTGGGCGCTGCCCATGCCCTGGCACGCTTCGCGGCCCAGCCGAGCTGGATCGCACCGCCCGGCCACGACAGCTCGGTCCTGAGCGCGCTGCCGCTCGAGGCGCTGCGCCTGCCAGCGGGCATGGCTGCGGATCTGCGGGTGCTCGGCTTCAGGTCCATTGGCAATCTACTGGCCCAGCCCCGGGCACCGCTGACGCTGCGCTTCGGACCCGAACTGGGCCGGCGGTTGGACCAGGCCAGGGGTGTCCTCGCCGAGCCGGTCGAGCCGGTCCGGCCGGCCGAGCTCGTCGAGGCGCGCCGCGCCTTCGCCGAGCCGATCGGTGCCGCCGAGACCATCGCCCGCTACATCGGCAAGCTCGTGGCCCAGCTCTGCGCCGGTCTGGAGGCGAAGGATCTCGGCGCCCGCCGGCTCGATCTGCTCTGCTACCGCGTCGACAACCGCATCGTGGCCGTTCGCGTCGGCATGGCCATGCCCGTCCGCGATGCCAAGCGGCTGACCCGGCTGTTGTGCGACAAGATCGAGGCCATCGATCCGGGCTTCGGCATCGAGATGATGACGCTGACCGCCACGATCGCGGAGCCGCTGGCGCGCCGGCAGCTGGCAAGCTCGCTGGTCGAGGAAGCCCTGCCGGATGTCTCCGATCTGGTGGACGTCCTGGCCAACCGGGTCGGCGAGCGTGCGGTCTATCGGGCGGTGCCGGTGGCGAGCGACGTGCCCGAGCGCTCGGTGGCGCGGATCGCAGCAATGGCACCCGAGACCGGTGCCGTCTGGCCCGGGCATTGGCCGCGGCCCACGCGCCTGCTGCCGCGCCCGGAGCCGATCGAGACCCTGGCCCTGCTGCCGGATCATCCGCCGGTCTGGTTCACCTGGCGCGGCATCCGCCGCCGGGTGCAGCGCGCGGATGGCCCTGAGCGGGTGTTCGGCGAGTGGTGGGACCGCGACGCCGAGCGGACGGCGGTGCGGGACTACTTCCGGGTCGAGGATGAGGCCGGCGAGCGCTACTGGCTCTACCGCGCCGGCGATGGCGAGCATGCGGCCACCGGCTCGCAGCGCTGGTTCCTGCATGGGGTGTTCGGATGAGCGGACCCCACTATGCCGAGCTGCAGGTCACCTCGCAGTTCAGCTTCCTGCGCGGCGCCTCCTCGGCCGAGGAGCTGTTCGCGCAAGCCGCCCTCCACGGCATCGAGGCGCTCGGCATCGTCGATCGCAACTCGTTGGCCGGCATCGTGCGCGCCCATGAGGCGGCCAAGGTGACCGGCGTCCGTCTGGTGGTCGGCTGCAGGCTCGACCTTACCGACGGCACCGCCGTGCTCGCCTACCCGACCGACCGGCCTGCCTATGCCCGGCTCTGTCGCCTGCTGACCCTCGGCAAGGCCCGCGCCGGCAAGGGTCGTTGCCAGCTCGATTGGAGCGATCTCGCCGCCTACGCCGAGGGTCTGCTCGCCGTCCTGGTGCCGGACGTCGCCGACGAGGAGTGCGGGCGGCAGTTGCGTCGCCTGCACGAGGTGTTCGGTGATCGTGCCTACCTGGCATTGACACTGCGCCGGCGGCCCAACGACCAGCTGCGCCTGCATGAGCTGGCCAACCTCGCCACCCGGATGCGCGTGCCGCCCGTCGTGACCAACGACGTGCTGTTCCATGAGCCCGGGCGCCGCATGCTGCAGGATGTGGTGACCTGCATCCGCCACAAGGTCACCATCGACGCGCTGGGCTTCCGCCGCGAGCGTCACGCCGATCGCTACCTCAAGCCACCGCTCGAGATGCACCGGCTGTTCGCCCGCTACCCGGAGGCGCTGGAGCGCACGCTGGAGATCACCGAGCGCTGCCGCTTCTCGCTCACCGAGCTAGCCTACCAGTATCCGGAGGAGCGGGAGGACCCCACACTCACCCCGCAGCAGACGCTGGCCAAGCTCACCTGGGAGGGGGCGGCCAGCCGCTATCCGGAGGAGCTGCCGGACGAGGTGCGTGACAGCCTCGACCATGAGCTGCAACTGATCGAGCAGCTCGGCTACGCCCCCTACTTCCTCACCGTTCACAGCATCGTCCGCTTCGCCCGCTCCCAGGGTATCCTATGCCAGGGCCGCGGCTCGGCCGCCAACTCCGCGGTCTGCTTCGTGCTCGGTATCACCTCGATCGATCCCGGCCGCAACGACCTGCTGTTCGAGCGCTTCGTCAGCGCGGAGCGCCACGAGCCGCCGGACATCGATGTCGACTTCGAGCATGAGCGGCGCGAGATCGTGATGCAGTGGGTGCTGGATACCTATGGCCGCGACCGGGCGGCCTTGTGCTCGACCGTGATCCGCTATCGCGCCAAGGGTGCCTTGCGCGACGTCGGCAAGGCGCTCGGCCTGCCCGAGGACCTGGTGCGCACGCTCTCGGGCCAGATCTGGGCCTGGTCGGACGAGGGGGTCACCGACCGCCAGCTGCAGGAGCTGAACCTCGACCTCACCGACCGGCGCCTGCGGCTGACGCTCGAGCTCGCCCGCCAGCTGATGGGCGCACCGCGGCACCTCAGCCAGCACCCCGGCGGCTTCGTGCTGACCCAGGACCGGCTGGACGACCTGGTGCCGATCGAGCCTGCCGCCATGGCTGACCGGCAGGTGATCGAGTGGGACAAGGACGACATCGACGCGCTGCGGTTCATGAAGGTCGATGTCCTGGCGCTCGGCATGCTGACCTGCATGAAGCGCGGCTTCGACCTCCTGGCCGAGCACAAGGGCATCCAGCTCGACCTTGCCACCATCCCGGCCGAGGACCCGTGCACCTACGCCATGATCCGCCGTGCCGACACGCTCGGCACCTTCCAGATCGAGAGCCGGGCGCAGATGTCGATGCTGCCGCGGTTGAAGCCCCGCACCTATTACGACCTCGTGGTGCAGGTGGCGATCGTCCGCCCGGGGCCGATCCAGGGCGACATGGTCCATCCCTATCTGCGCCGCCGTGCCGGGCTGGAGGAGCCGAGCTACCCCAAGCCCGAGCTGGAGAAGGTGCTCGGCAAGACCCTGGGCGTGCCCCTGTTCCAGGAGCAGGCGATGCGGGTGGCGATTGAGTGCGCCGGCTTCACCCCCGGCGAGGCCGATCTGCTGCGCAAGTCGATGGCGACCTTCAAGCACACCGGCGGTGTGTCCGGGTTCCGGACCAAGCTGATCGCCGGCATGGTGGCCAATGGCTACGAACAGGGCTTCGCCGAGCAGACCTTCCGCCAGCTGGAAGGCTTCGGCTCCTACGGCTTCCCCGAAAGCCACGCCGCCTCGTTCGCGCTGATCGCCTACGCCTCCTCCTGGCTGAAGTGCTGGCACCCGGACGTGTTTTGCGCGGCACTGTTGAACGCGCAGCCGATGGGCTTCTACGCGCCCGCGCAGATCGTGCGCGATGCCCGCGAGCATGGCGTCGAGATCCGGCCGCCCTGCGTCAACGCCTCGCGCTGGGACTGCACCCTGGAGCCGTCCGGCGACGACAGCCGCTTGGCCGTCCGGCTCGGCCTGCGCATGGTCAAGGGCTTGGCCAATGCCCATGCCGCGACGCTGGTTGCGGCCCGCGCCGATGAGCCCTTCGCCTCGGTCGACGATCTCTGGCGCCGCACCCGCGTGCCGCAGGCGGCCCTGGTCCACCTGGCCGAGGCCGATGCCTTCCGCACCGCCTTCGGCCTGGCCCGACGCGAGGCGCTGTGGGCGATCAGGGCCTTGCGCGACGCGCCGCTGCCGCTGTTCGCCGCGGACGCGCCGGCCGAGGTCGTCCCCGAGGTGGAGGAGCCGGTGGTCGCACTCCGGCCGATGACCGCGGGTGGCGAGGTGGTCGAGGACTATCGCCATGTCGGCCTGAGCCTGCGCAGCCATCCGGTCTCGTTCCTGCGCCCGGAGCTGCAGGCGCGGCGGATCGTGCCCTGTGCCGAGGCGATGGCCGCGCGCGACGGCCGCTGGCTCGAGGCCGCCGGGCTGGTGCTGGTCCGGCAGCGGCCCGGCAGCGCCAAGGGGGTCCTGTTCATCACGCTGGAGGACGAGACCGGCGTCGCCAACCTCGTCGTCTGGCCACAGCTGTTCGAGCAGTACCGGCGCATCATCCTGTCGACCAGCATGATGGCCGTCTACGGGCGCATCCAGCGCGAGGGCGAGGTCGTGCACCTGGTCGTGCAGCGGGTGAGCAATCTCTCCGCCGAGCTCGCCAGCGTCGGCGAGCTCGAGGCCGCCTTCCCCCTGCCGCACGGCCGTGGCGACCAGATCCGCCAGGGCGGCTCCGACCCCGAGCTGCGCGCAGTGCCGCACAAGCCCTTCCGCACCCGCGACCTCTACGATCCACACTGCCACATCAGCGAGATCAAGGTGAAGACGCGGGACTTCCGGTGAGCGTCGTTTGCGCTGCTAACGCCCATTCCGATGGGGCTCACGTCGGCTCCCCGGCCGCCTTTCTCTCAAGTAGCTGCAGTCGCTTCTGGCCGTTTGGCAGGAAGGGGTCGATGGCAAGTGCAGCCTTGAGGCTTTGGGCCGCCTCGTCTGGGTCGCCTTGCCGATCCAGGATTAGGGCAAGGCCCGACAGCGCTCCGAAGTGACGCGGCTCGAGCACCAAGGTCTGCCGGATGTCCGCGATCGATCCATCATCATCCCCAGCCAGGTAGCGCAGGGTCGCCCGCTTGTTCCACGCTTCGGCAAAGCCGGGCTGTAGCTGGACCAGCAGATCGAATGCTGCGCTGGCCGTGCGCACGTCGCCAGCAGCCATCGCCGCCGTTCCCCGCGCATAGAGTGCTTGAGCGTCAGGGTCGGTGATCTCGCCCCAGATCCGCCAGATCTCCGCTTCGATCGCGACAGCATCCGAAGCGTTACCGGCGGTGCGAAGCCGCGCGAACAATCCATCAAGCCGCGGGTCGGTCTGGTCCGCCGCAGCTGCACGATTCAGCGCAAGCACGGTCGCGAACAACAGGAGCATGCATAGACGGAGGTAACGACGCATGCAGCGCATCTCTTTCGCTGGTCGTTCATCGCCATGGCATGCGACTGATCCCGACGAGCACTCGATTCCGCGGCGGACTGGCTCCGCCCAGACTGATCCAGAGATGTCGGGGCAAGTGCTGCCATAGCCTCGGGTCTGGGCACACACCATACTCCGGCCTAAAGGGTTGGCTATGTGCAACGCCTACAACCTGCGCCACCGTGAGGCGGCGATCCTGGACATCGCACGGCGGATGCAGCTGCCGCTGACCGACCTGCCTGCCTTCGAACCGCGGCACCGGATCGGCATCAAGGGTCGCGGCCTGATCCTGCGGCCGGACGGCGACGGCCCGCTGATCTGGTCCTGGGCCAAGTGGAGCCTGATCCCGCCAGGTGCGAAGGAAGTCCCGGTCTACCCGCTCAACAACGCCCGCTCCGACAAGCTCACGAGCTGGCCCTGGAAGGCCGTCAGCCGCCAGCGCTGCCTGATCCCGGTCAGCGGCTTCTGGGAGCCGGAGAAGCCGGCCCGGGAAAAGGGCACAGCACCCTGGTCCTACTACAGCATGAAGGACGACCAGCCGTTCTTCATTGCCGGCCTGTGGTCGAATGCGCCGGACCCGAAGACCAGAGAAGCCGGGGACAGCTACACAATGGTGATCGGCGAGGCGAACCCGATCATGCGGGTGCATGACCGGATGCCGGCGATCCTCGGCTTTCAGGCAGCACGCGAGTGGCTGGAGCCAGGGCCGCTGCCGGCGGAGCTGCTGATGCCCTATCCGGCCGAGGAGATGCAGGCCTGGCGCGTTGGCGACGACGCCAAGAGCAGCCGGATCGAGCCGCACCCTGGAATGGCGGAGCCGTTGGCGGCCTGACTGCCTGCCCGCAATGATCGAGCGCCGCCGTTTTACGAGCGATCCAAGATAGGGAGTATCCCGCTCACGGTGCATCTAGATCTACCGGTGCGTGGATCAGGACCCGATCGGCGCGCCGGGGCGGCGTCAGGGAGAGGCGGCGCCGCCCCAAGACGGGTTGGCAGTGACATCACCGATCATGGCGCATGCTCGCCTCGCCTTTGCCTCAGCTCGGCCAGCACGATCTCCATTTGCTTTTGACGGTGGCCGCAGACGGTGCGCCTCCGCGTCGTCAGAGTTGCAGCGTATGCAGCGTTGCTGAGGCGCTCGCAGGCAGCTTCAGCGCGCTTGATCATGGCGTCGAGTTCGGCGGCGAACACCGACTCGGCGGGAGAGCTAGGCATGATTCTGCGTTCCAAGGCGTGGGCCGCTGGAATCGGCAGGCTACCACGCGGGCAGTCCAACAGCCCTTATTAAGCCCCGAAGTTGCACCGACTGATGACAGGGTCGCTTGCCGCTACCGTCGCTCTGCGGCGATCTTAATTCCCCGCAAGCGAAACTAGACCTCTGCTGAGGACGAACTCCATCGCCGCGCGCAGCCGCGCAGCGGATGGAACAGCTACCCCGTGCACGGGTTCATCGGCGAAACACAGGACACTTCGCCATGCGCCTCAAGTCGCCCTCGTTGACTCCGGTTGATCGAGCCCGAACGGTCGCCTCGATCGAGGCGTTAATTGCGTCCCACGAGGCAGCAGCCGCAGAGCACGAGCGCGCCGGTCAGGTGAGCAGAGCGGCCGGGCGACGCGGCATGGCTGGTGAGCTGAGAACGACGCTGACCAAACTGCGCGCTAGAGCGGATGAGCGGCCATGACCAAGGAGCAGTTCGCCGAGCGCATGCAGCAACTTGTCCACGAGGCGGAAGATGCCGGGCTTTCCCTGCCCGAGCTGGTTGACGTGCTACTGAAGCAGGCCCAGGCAATGCTGAGCACGTCTGAGTAGCAGGAAAGGGCGCTAAAACAGCGCTTGCTCATACTAGTTCCGTCGGATTCTGACGCCGTCAACGCGATTCCAACCGCTATCCACAGGATAATCTCGCGGCTCGGCCCGGCTAGTCTCCCTCGGTCGCGAGCAGCACCCGCAGCATCAGCTCGATCTGGGCCTCGGCCAACGGTTTTGTCACGCGAGGCGCTGCGGCCAGGACAGGCGAGAGCTGTGTCTCATCCAAGCCCGTGAGCACTGCGAACGGCACCTTGGCCGCCCTGAGTGCTTGCGCCACCGGCAAGGCAACGCCGTCGCTCAGCATGCAGTCGAGCAGCGCTGCGTTCGGCGTTTCCCCTCGCAGGAGAGCAAGTCCCCTGGCGTTTGATGCCAAAGGACCAAGCGCGAGATGCCCGAAATCCTGAACCAGCTCGACAAGGTACCCGCCGATAAGGTTGTCGTCTGCGACGATCAGAATCCGCGACGGCGATAGCCGAAGCGGAGGGACGATCACCTACCGCCAGCCTTCGTCAGCCTGTAGCGCCGGTCGTACCCTCCTGCGCCACGCGCAGATTGTTGATGACGAAGCGCACTCCGGGCACACCTGTCGCGATCTCCTCGGCGCGATCTCGCGCCTCCTGGCTTTCGACATCGCCTGTTAAGGTGGCCTCATTGGTGTTCACGTGGATTTGCACGCCGCCGAGCGCGCGATCCTGCTGGAAGCGCTTGGAGATCGCATGAGCGACCTGCTCGTCGTCTTCATCGCGTCCCTGCACCAGTGCTTCCTCGGACATCCAGTTGGCCTCCTCGACCATCGCGGTGATTGCGAAGGTGAATGCGGGGCCGCACGACAGGTTCCGAGACATTGCTGTGCTCAGCTCGAACCTTGGCGAAAGGAAAGGGCGCACGAACCTCGGAGATAACATGTAGCGCCACGACGCTCGCCAAATTGCGCACCGTTGGCCACGGCAGAGGCAAGGACGCCCCTCTTGTTCACCTCTCGCGGTAGCGTTCCCCGCGAACGTCCACTATCTGCGCGAGAGTACAGCTGCGGGCCGCGACACCGTCAGCGACAAGGAGAAGGTCGCCGCCGCGCGCGCTTGGGGCACCTCAGGTGCGTTCTATCCGTTGATACTCCCTGAGCGCCTGGCCGAGGACCGAGTCGCATGTGCACGCCCGACCCCGAGCCTCAGCTGCCGGACGAAAACCCGCAGGTAGTTCACCGCGAGCATCAGGGCGGATTTGCGTGGATGCCTTGGTGGGTACCAATGTGGGTGCCGATTGTCACGGTCACAGGTGTGCTGATGATCGCTGCCGCTATGTACTTGGTGCTCGCAAACCCATTCGGACTCTGATGAGGGAGCCGGACACCGGAGATGCTCCGGGAGACGCTTGGGCTGGATGCGCTTCAGACAATCGCGCTTAGCATGCCAGTACGGCGTCTCCGACCTATCGCCGACGGTCGGCAAGCGGCCTGTTAGCCGCTTGGTGTCGTAACTCGTCGGAGGGTTGGCCAACTCTGTCGTCGATGCAACCTATGCGTCGTCCGGTAGATGTGCGACGCTCTTCCTATATTCGGGAGGAACGGCCAGTGCAGGACCATGCCGCGATCCGTTGTCGATTGCTCCGAAGTGCCCGGCTCCTGTTGGACTCGAGCCAGGCGCGGCTCGCGTGTGAGGCGGGTATCAGCACCAGCACCGTCTACGCGGTCGAGTGTGGTCGGCTCAGCGCAGGGAGCCCCGCGGCGCAGGCGATGGTGCAGGCACTGGAGCGCGGCGGCGTCGTGCTCGTCTCGGGGTGCGATCAGCTCGGCCCAGGATTGCGCTACACGGACCGCTGCACGACGCATCAGACCCGTCGCCACCCGGCTGCCCTTAGCGCAGCCAGCCGCTCCCGGTAGAAGACCCGCGCTTCATCGCGATCCTTGGCATGGACGATCGCCATAACGCCGTCGATCGGCGAGACGTTCTGATCGTTCAGCAGCTCGACCGACCATCGCGGCTCGGGCCAAGGCCCGTTGACGAGGGCAACCACGAGCCGGCAGCGTTCGCCCTTCGGCTTCATATATATCCGGGTGTCAAACGGCGTTGTGATCGTGCGGAAGCCCTGAGACATGGGCGGACCATAGCCACGAGAACGAACCACGAACATATGGCGGAGTTGTCGATCGCTCTGTCCGTGTTACGTCGGGCTTGCCGGCCAGGGGATAGGGATGGAACGATGACAAAAGAGGAGTTCTCCGAGCGTGTGCGGCAGCTCGTTGGCGAGGCGGAGGATGCCGGCCTGGAGCTGCCGGCGATGATCAAGGTGTTGAAGGATCAGGCCGAGGCGATGCAGGTGGCCTACGAGGAGTAGCAGCAACTCCGGCTCAAAGCTGATCGTCCGCGGCCCCATCGTGCTCAGCCTCGCACTCTGAGTTCAAGAGGGAGAGAACACGGACCAGATTGCAGAGAGCTACCTGCTGCTGCCGACTGCTGATGCCGGTGAAATTGCGGGTCAGTTCCAGCATCCTCCGCTGCGAGGACGTATGCCGAGGGCCGGGATTGCTAGAATCAAAGCCTTCGAAGAAGTAGCTCACATCCACACCGAGAGCTTGGGCTACGACGTAAAGGCGTCCGCTCGCCAGACGGTTGATGCCTTTCTCATACTTGTGAGCTTGCTGATAGGTTACGCCGATTTGGTCCGCCATCTGCTGCTGGGTCAGCCCAAGCTGTAATCGGCGGTCGCGCAGCCTCAACCCCACATAGCGGTCAATGTCCGCAGCCCGCGGACGACGGACATAGGCTGCCGTTGCTAAAGCCGATGCCGACATGTAACGCACCCCCACGTCTTTCTGCTCAACTGAACGCGATTGCGGCCTGTACCAGTCAATCCAAAACATGACGGTACAACTCATGCGCGATGAGCAAGAAGATTAGATCACGATTGCGTGTTCCTGCAATGATGCCAGCATAAATGCTAAGGCAGCGCAAGTTATCAATTGGAGCTACCCGACATCTAGTGTCAAATCCAACCGGCAGCTGCCCATAATCGTGCGCTAAATCCTTCCGACTTTATCTGCCGGCATCGGCTCAGGTGATCGTAGATTAGGCGTGGGATCATCGATCTGTTGGATCAGTACCCACGGCTACCAGGACGCGCGGTCACCTCCCACGGTAGCGTTCCCCCAGAACGTCCACTATCGGCGCGAGAGAATGGACACGCAAAAAAGGGCACCCGAAGGTGCCCGCAGTAGAAGGTAACACACACAACCATCAGTCGCTCGCATCGAGCGCGCTTTCTAGAGACCGGCGCGCCATCCCACCACTTGCGTACCTAGATACGCTTACTAGCTTAAAATATCGCCCGGAGGACCCACCGGGACGCGGGGCGGCGTCGGGGCGCCGCCCCGAACGCGCAAAAAGAAGGGCGCCTGTAGGCGCCCAGAGGTGGCGGGGAACAAACTGTGAGTCTTGGCACTGTCGCCCGGATCAGGCTTGCTGTCCAGCGGGTGAGCAGTAAAGCGAGCCGAAGCCCGCCCCTTCCATAGCTCTTCGGCCGTGACAGCTATTCGCCGCTGCGGTCGCGGTACGCGGGGTAGGATCGCAGCGCGTCCAGATCTTGGTCTTGGACGATGATCGAGAGTTGCCAGACCCGCTGGTGCCACTTCTCGATCTTCGCCCGCACGTCCGTCAGTTTGTCTGCCAAGTAGCAGAACCCGTCCACCGACATTTCGCACCGTTCGTCGCGCATTTCGGCGGACGCGGTGGCGAGCGCGTCGATCGTCAGGGTTACGCCGCGCAGTTCCTCAAACTCATTGTCGCCGCTGCGGCGCATCTGCTCGGCCAGCGCCTCGCGTGCCTCGCGCAGGTCCGCGAAGCCAAACGGGTTCGGGCCGGAGAGCGGGCCAGGATGCTCAAGCGAGAAGCCGTTGGTCTGAGTGTCGGCCATGCTCACGCCCTCCCTTGCAGCGTCTCGACCGTCGCCAGCGCCGCCTCGAAGCAGCGCAGGTCGCGCTCGTCGCTGTAGGTGCTGTGGTTCTCGCTGACGAGCTTGACCGCCTCCTGCAGCTGCAGCCGAAGGCCGGCGAGGGTGCGGGCAGGCGTTGCCATGATCTGGCCCACGAGCAGCCACTCCTGATGGTAAACACCGTCTCGGGCGTCCTCTTCCTCCTCGGTCTCGGGTGAGGGCAGATCGGCGAGGAAGCTGCGGATGCCGTCGAGCTGCCGCTGCCACTCGTGGTGCGGATCTTGGACCTCGGCCGCGCTGGCGGGCACTGCGGCGGCTACCGGTGCGGCGACGAGAGCGCCGAGCAGGTTCCGGCGCTCAGGGCTGAGAAGGCCGCTTGTAGCGGCGGCATAATGGACAGGGAGCTGTGTGTTTTGCCGCTGCGCAGAGTGCGTAGAACGGCTATCGCTGGCTGCAGCCATCGTCGTGCCTCATCACGAAGGTGGTCAGGGGCTGGCCGGTGTTGGTAGCACCGCGCCGGTCCCGCCCCGCACGTCGCGGGGCGCCGGGAAGCGTGCGCGCGGTGTCACGAGGTGTCAAGGCGGGTTTTGTGGCGCTACCTTCAGGTTGACCGGCAGACCGAGGGATCGACGGCATGCCCCTATTCCTCACCCGCGCTCAAGCGGCGGCGCATTGTGGCCTGTAGCCCTCCTTCAGGCTAGGGCATGCGAGGAGGAGCCCTCGTTGACTGCAGGTCCGCTGCGATCCGCATCGTGATCTCCACCCGCATCTGCGGCCAGGCCGGAGGAGTAGGATGCCGTTACTTCTCACCATCATATCGGCTGCGGAGGAGCTTGGCGTTTCGCCCGCTACTATGCGGGACTTAATCAACGACGGCGAGATCGGCATCGTGTGGGTCAGGGGAGACGCCCGCGTGCCGATGCGAGAGCTGGTCCGGTACGTGCGCGAGAGCACGGTGATCCGCGGAATACGCCCGGCATCCGCTAGGGTTATTCCAGCTCGTCGCGCCTCCCGATCAACGTCGATGGGCAGCGGCGCCTCAACGGGCTCCTCGAACGATTCGCCAAGCGAGAAGTGGCGGCCTGGGAACGGGAGTGGCACCAGCAGCTCCAGAGCCCCGGCACCACATCCGCCCATACCGTTGCCGCGCAGGGAATCGTAGCTGACGGCGCACCAGCATAGCCGGAGGACAGGTGCCACTGCTGCTGACCCAGGCTGAGGCCGCTGACGAACTGGGCACCGACCGGGAGCACATCCGTGAGCTAGTGCGTTCAGGTGAGCTTCAGATCATTGCTTACCGCTCGCGGGAGCTGATTTCTGTCGAGGAGCTTGTTCGGTGGGTGCGTGAGAACAAGCGGCAAAGCACGCGCTGGCGGTCAGATGCCGATGTCGCCGGAACCATCCCCTCAATTGGTACCCGCGACCGAGCTTCTGCACGGCGGCATAGACGAGCCGCGAGGGAGTGACCGGCATGCCTCCGCCTGCCCGGATACGGGCACGAGAAGTGGCGCGATTGACTGGGCTGAGCCTTCGCATGGTGCAGAGGCGGGCGGCTGCCGGTGACATTCCGGGGGCTGCGCAGCTCTGCGGGATCTGGACATTCGACGCTGCGGCGGTGCGGGCGTGGATCTCTGCCGCCGAGGCAACTGTGGCCGCACGCTCCGCACCGGTCATGCGGCCCCGTATCGTCTCCGCGGAGCGCCGTGCTGAAAACGAGATCGATGAGGCATTCCAGCGTCTAATTGGCCGAGTGCGTATCAAATCGACGCATGGGCGTCCGCGGACGCGATGACCGACGGCGACGGCAGCGAATCGGACGCGTTATCTCTCAACGATGTGAGACGGCTTCGCTGGGAGCTGGGCATCCTCTCCGAGGAAGATCTCGCGGCCGTGGTCGGAACGACGGTCAGGACGCTGCGAGGCTGGCGCAACAAGCGCTGCGGGCCTCCATGGGTCAAAGTGGGGCAGATCGCGCTTTATCGGCGTGCCAGCATAACGGCTTGGCTGGAGCAGCTGGAGGAGCATTGGCCTCACGAGGCGCCTGACACATGAACCAGGGCTACCACAGCCACTGGTTTAGTGACCGCGATCCGCCCCGCGCGCGCACAGCACCGGCCGGAGTGGTTCGCCAATCTCGGGCGGCTGATCCTCGACGTGCTGCGGGGCGCGCAGGAGCCCATGACGGCGCGGGAGATTGCCGTATAGGTCATGCGGCTGGCGGGGCATGACGTGGGGAACCGGCAGGCCGTGGAGATCGTGACCCACCGCATGCAGGGTGCGGTCGTCGCTGATGCGACGGATTGGGGTTGTGGAGCGGGTGGCGGTCGGGCAGCGCAGGAAAGGGTAACGGATAGTATCGGCCGATTAAGCGCTCTCAGAAACAGAAAGAGAAATGTCTATCATGATCCAGCTTAAGCGATCCCCTTCCAATCACATCCATTCCCAATAGCACATCAAAGCGGCCGGTCGGATTCAAAAGTTCCATTCCCTGCACTGGTTCATTGAACATGTGCATCTTTCCACTGACCGAACCCATCGGGCTTGATGCCAAGAATATTGGTATGCCTACTATAAAATAGTAAGCGTTTACATCGTGATTGGATGAAGCTGAAACCATTGTTACTTTGGTATGTGGCACAAGTCCAATCTCGCTAATGACTCGTTTCGAGACGCACGTGCAAGAGGCCCCGGTATCGACAAGGGCGGTGTATAAGGTCAGGTTGGCCTCTGTTCGAGGCTTCGCATTGATGGTCGTCAATAGGTCCGTTTTATGAATCGCTACATTTAGCAGAAGTCCTACTTTTGGCTCAAATACTCCCGCTATGCACGGCATGTGATAAGTACCCCAAGTCTTCTGGTTCGTCTGTGATCTTTTGGATGGAGAACACCCCATCCTGATAAAATCGCTGACCGGTTCGCAGAGCGTCCGTTGCTGTGTTGTACACTTCTACTACCTGCTCATCCCGCATTAACGCAAACATATCCCTCTTGGACTCTAGCAGCTGAGGCAGAATTCGCTTGAATGCGACGAAATTTTTGTCAACTTCCTCTTGGATGCTGCTCATCTCGAACCTCGTTCCCAACCGATAGGAACATTAACTTATAACGTCTCTGGCGATCGCCGGCAACCTTCCTCTCGCCAGCTATATGCTACGCCGCATGCCGCTGCCAATACCCGCACAAGCTCCGAGTCCTCGGGTGGTGCATTGCATCGGCAGCCATGCGTTCTTGACGAGCCGGTTCTGCCCGCCGGGCAAGTTCCCGGCTGTTACTCACCGGCCGAGCCGCACAATGGGTCTGCCCGTTACCGAGTGACATTGCGAAAGGGCTTCGGGCTATAAAGCCCTTTCCGGCCGCATAAATCAGCAAGGTGCCCTGTCGGGCGCCTGACGTTGCGGGGCTAACAGCCTGAAGAGCCCGCCCGCTGTCTCAATTGCTTCGCTTTCGAAATCTTCGGCAGCATCGGGCAAATCGCGCCACTCATAGACACGGCGCCGATCAAACATGCAAGCTGTCCGAGGTTTGGACAGCTTCTCCATGCTGCCCATTGTGGACGATCTCTCCCCGCTCCTGGCCCGCAGCGATTTCGCGCGCCATTCGGATCTCAGCGCGGGTGATGTTCCGCGGGCGGGCGACGGTTCGCTTCGCAGTCAGCAATCCGAATGGGGAAGGCAGCGTGTTGCAGGGAAGAACAAGCTGCTCCGGCCATCCTGCCGCTGATATCTCCTTTCTGAAGGGCGCTGAGATGGCGCCGCCGATAGAATCCGGTTGCCACATCCTTGCGCTGGCCGCAGTGGGGAACTTTGGACAATGGCGTTGGTCGCCCACGGCGCCGCGCGTGGTGACTGCCACAGCCGCGTGCGTCTGCAGATTGCGGTTGAGGCTGACGATAGATGCGACGCTTCCGGCAGCCTCGCTGCCTTGAAGCCGCTGATCGATATCACGGAGGACGACTATGGAAAGATGCCCGACTTGTGGCGCGCTTGAGCAACTGGCGAAGGTCCGCCCATTGCCGTTGCTGCTGACGAAGAAGCAGGCGGCCGAGCAACTCGGCATCAGCCGCGACGTCCTTCTGCGCCTGTTGAACCGCGGCGAAATCTGCGTGGTCCTGATCGAGGGTACGGAGCGCATACCCTACGTCGACCTGGAGCGCTTCGTGGAACGACGGATGGAGTTCCGCCCGCCGTTGCCGGTAGTTGCCCTGCCCCCGATACCTCCGCCGAGGATGAAGGGGGCTCGAAAAAGTGCCGCGCCCGGAACCTCTGCAGGCGCTCCTCCAAGCGAGCGTTACTGCATTGGCGCGACCGGTGAGAGGTGGTTGCCCGGCAGCGGCGAAATCCCGCCTACCAGAGCGAAGAAGACTGCGCGGACGTAGCCTCGCCCGTGTGCGCGGTCGGCCCCGCAATCACCCCGGCGCCCCGAGCGTGAGCCCCGCGACTCCCTGCCCGAGGGCCAGGGCGGTGTCACGGTCGAAACCCAGCCGCTCGGCCACCACGTCGGCCCAGAGCTTCAGCACCGGGGCGTCCGGATGAAGTGCTCGCCGGCCAGCGCTCCACTTGTAACGGAGAGAATGATCAGCGCTACCAAACGAAGTATAGCAAATACATAGCACAACCTAGAAGGGAAGGCAGCACGGGCTGTCAGGAGCCATCCTGTTCCTCCGGGCGGCCGAGAGGGACTCTAAGGCCAGTGCGAGCCATGCGAAACAACGAGGCAGATCACCCGATCTAACCCATTCAGGCAGTGGGCGTCGCGAGTCCAACCGGGTAATCTGCAAAGCAACTAGAAGACGGGAGGAATACGCCAATGGCAACGTTCACGGTTACGACCGCGGACGACGTGATCAATGCGGGCGACGGCGTTCTGAGTCTGCGCGAGGCAGTTGCTCAAGCGAACGCGACTGTTGCAGCCGACAGGATTGTGTTCGCGAGCGGGCTCGAGGGGCGGACGCTGACACTCCGCGATGGTGAGCTGGTCCTCTCCCAGGATATCTCGATCGACGGCGACCAGAACGATGATGGCGTCGAGGTGACGATCTCAGGTGATCGACGCTACGCCCCCGACTCGTTCGAGCAGCTTGGTTCTCGGATCTTCCGCGTCGACGGGTCTAGCACAAACGCGGTCGTCTCAGACCTCGCCCTGACAGGCGGCTATGCCGGTCAATCCGGCGACGGTGGTGCCGTGCTGGTAAACCAGGGCACCCTTGAACTCAAGGGTTGTGAATTAAGCGACAATCAGACGTACGAGGGGGATGGAGGCGCCGTTTTTATTGCGCCATCGGGGAGCCTCGTTGCGATCGATACCGAATTCAGTGGCAATTGGGCAGAATATGGGGTCGGCGGTGCCATTGGTGCAATTGGCTCCACCGTCGTACTGAGAAATTCACTAGTCTCTTCTAATGACGGAACATGGGGTGGTGGAGGAATCTTCGTCGATAAGACAGCCCTTTTCATGCAAGGATCTACTGTTTGCTTTAACAGCAGTGCCGGCATGGATTATTTTGGTGATGGCGGGGGCATTGCCGCCAGCAATGGTATAACTTTCATCGAGGATTCCGCAATCTTAGATAACGCGGCTCAATCCGGCGGAGGTCTCTCCATATCTGGCGATGCGTTCATTGCTAACTCGACTATCGCGCGGAATAGCGCTCGGCATGATGGTTTCTACTCTGTCCAAGGCGGCGGAATTCTCGCAACCGGACGAGTGGTAATTCAATCTTCAACGGTCACGGGCAATGAGGCACTGCTTCGCGAATACGATGGTTCAGATTACACAGCCAAAGGAGGAGGAATATCGTTATGGGGAACGGCGCAGCTTGAGATTACTAATACCATTCTGTCTGGTAACCATTCGATAGCTCAAGCTCCAAACCAAGCCAGTTCGCCGGATCTCTCCGGCACGATCACATTCTCGAACGGCCACAACATCTTCGGTAGCGATGTCCTGGGCAATGTCTCCGGCGACCGGGAAAACGTCGCCGCTTCGGCCATCTTCGCGGCAATCGATCCCGGAACCGGTGGCGGCCTGGTAAGCGCCTCGGGCATCGTGCCGCTCAGGAACGCGATCACCAACCCTGCGCTGTCAGGTGGAGATCCGCTTGCTACAGCCGCCACCGGCCAGCTCGGCGGCACGGGCCGCCCCTTGCCCGCTGGCAGCCTGCCCGACATCGGCGCGATCGAGATCAACCAGGTGCTCTCGACCAAGGCCTCGGCCAACAACGACGTGCTCACCGGCACGGCAGCCGCGAACACGATCGGCGGCCTTGCCGGTGCCGATTACCTCAAGGGCCTGGCTGGCAACGACACGCTCAATGGCGGCGACGGCGGCGATGTGCTCGACGGCGGAGCCGGCAACGACAAGCTCAACGGCGACGCCGGCATCGACCTCGTGTTCTATGGCGGCTCGACCAAGGTCGCGGTCGATCTCAGCCTCAAGACCGACACCGCCAGGCGCGGCAGCGAGACCGACACGCTGACCAACGTCGAAGGGGCGATCGGCTCCTCGGCTGCCGACAGCTTCAAAGGCAACGAGTACAA
>JBFWWD010000081.1:0-21010 GCA_050246385.1 Geminicoccaceae bacterium | reverse complement strand
TAGGTGCCGTCGGCCACCGCCTGATAGTAGCCGCCATGCTCCGCCTGGGCCTTCCAGTTGGTGCCGAAGGTGACTTTGTCGAGTGCCAGCGCCGGCATCGACCAGGCCACCGCCCCGAGCACCAACCCGCAGGCGACCGCCGTCGCCAGATCGCGCCTGTCCATGCCGCTTTCCTCCGCGCCCGCCACCGGCGTTCCGTGCCTTGCTCCCGCATCGATGGCGATCGACGTACCAGAGCGCCCGGGCGGTGTGGAGTGCCGGCAGGGATCGTCCGGCCGTCACCACATGGTCTTGCGGTAGAACACCCTCAGGCGGGCGGCGAACCGCCGCGGTGGCCACAGGGCCTGCTCGCGACCACCGCCCGCGAGCAGGCCGGAGGCGAGCCAGCTGATCGGGCCCAGGACGAGCATGGCGCCGGGCCGGCGCTGCTGCAGCAACATGCGCAAGGCCAGGATGCGCGCGGCGACCGACGAGCCGTCGCGCGCGGTGCCGAGGCAGCGCGCACCGAGCTCCACGGCCACGTCCCAAGCCAGCTCCTCGTGGACCGCCGCGAACCGCGACCGGGCCGCGCGCGCGGCACCCGCTCCGGCGAGTGCGCTCAGCCGCCGGAGCTCGATCAGGTCGCGCAGCAGGAAGCGCCCGTTGCGCAGGAACTGATGCTGCAACATCCCGTGCGCGACCAGATGGACCAGCTGATCCTCCGTCGACGGCAGCGCCACCATGGCCCGTCCCATCGGCGCGGGCTTCGCGCGGGTCAGCATCCGCGCCGCCGGAAGCAGGTCGGCCCAGGGCTGCGGCAGCGGCGTGCGATGCAGCTCGATCCGGGCGATGGCGCCGGGATGGGCGAGCATGACGTGACGCTCGTCCGGCACGTCCGCTTCGAAGGTTCGCCAGCCCGCGCTCGCGAGCGCGGCGATGCACGCCTCCATCGAGGCCTCGGGCACGAGCAGATCGAGATCGTGCATGAAGCGGAAGGCCGGCTCCGGCCACAGGCCATCGATCAGGCGCGCCCCGCCCTTGAGCACGACCGGGATCACGTCGCTCCGATTGAGGCAGGATGCGACATCTTCGAGCTGGGCACGCAGCACCAGATTGCGCTCGGCAGCCGACTCCAGCATGGCCCGTAGGTAGAGGTGGAGATCCTCCGGCACCCGCTCGCGCAGGGCCGGGTCGGCGAGGGCCGGCGCCAGGGCAGGGGTGAGGAGATGGACGCCCGAGAGCCGAACGAGCCGTGGCCAGTCGATGCCGTCGAGCGCTCCCGCGAGCACGGCGTCCGCCGCCCGCATGCGAAGCGACACCTGCAGCAGCGCGCAGAGCAGGGTGAACGGGTCCCGCTTCATGCGTCGGCGGCCAGCAGGCGCCGCACCGCATCCACCGCGGCCGTGCCGTCCCCGTAGCTGAGGGCATAGGCCGGCAGCGTGCCCAGCCAGCCTGTCAGCTCGGCCAGCCGCTCGCTCGAGCTCTCGTACCAGCCGCCGCTGCGGGCCAGGATCGCCAGCGCCTCGCCCGGCTCGAGCCGGATCAGGCTCAGCGGCTCGCCGGCCGTGTAGAGCGGGAACACCAGACAGCGCGCCGGTACCGGCCCCGCGGCCCAACACGGCGGCGCCACGTAGCGCTGGCGCCGCTGCCGGGTGCGGATCACGGGAGCCGTCGCCAGTGCCGGCAAATGCGGCGTGAGCAGGGGCCAGCTGCCTTCCTTGACGCTGAGGCCGAACGGGACCGGCCAGAGCGCGTGCGTGCCCGCCTCGATCGGGGCGTAGTCGTCGGTGACCAGCGCCAGCCCGCTCGCCACCAGCATCCCCGTCAGCGTGCTCTTGCCCGCGCCGCTGCTGCCGCAGAGCAGGGCGGCACCATCCGGCCCGACGATGCCGGCCGCATGCAGGATGGCCAGCCAGTCTCTTCCCGGATGGGACGCGAGTACCAGCCGGCGCAGCACCTCGCTGCGCGCCAGCATGGGGTCGCGCGTGGCAAGGCAGACCGAACCGTCGACGGACAGCCAGTACCGCCCACGCCCCCATCGAACCGCGATCTCGGCGGAAGCTCCCGCCGGACCGGCCGGCCGCCGGCACGGCTCGGTGACCGCGGCAAGGACTCGGGCGAGGCCGCGCGGCCAGACCCGCAGCCCGACCGGCCGCTCGCCGGCATCGCAAACGGCATCGAGCGCCGGGTCCGTCATCGCGCCCGGCAACGGGATCGTCGCCGGCGGTGCCGCGGGCCTCGCCAGCCCGAGCCATGCCTCGCGGACGGCCGCGACCTGACGCATCGCCGCGTCGAGGCCACCTGCGGCAGCGGCATGGCGCATGGCGAGATCGGCTGCGCTGTGGCCCGCGCCCAGAGCCTCGATGATCTCCTGCACCCGCCGGTCGACCACGGCCACGCCGCCGCTCGCCGGAATCCGGATCAGCGTCAGGTCACCAAGCGGAAAGCTCTCGATTGCCGACACTCTCGATCCGGCTCCGTTCGTTCCGGCTTGCGCAAGAAATGGGCCGGGGCGCGCCCCGGCCCGAATCGCCCGTGCAAGGAGACCGGGTTCAGCAAGAGAATCCGCAGCTGCCGCCACCACCTCCACCGCCGCCGGGCAGGCCGGACCTGCCGCGACGATGCGCGTCACCATTGTTGAAGAAGCTGCCCGCAGCGCTCTGGCGCGACGCCAGCAGCACGGTCATCGCAGGCGCGGTGCAGGCGGCGTACACCCCGAAGCGCCGCAGCGCCTCGCGCCGTTCCACATTGCCGCCTTCATGGCTGCCCACGCTCTCCGGCACCTGGCTGTGCCCCGCATCAACCGACATGCTCTTGATCTCCATGCCTCGAACCTGCACTCGGTGAGGTGAGCGGACTGTAAAGACCGGCCCGGTTCGCGCTCGCATCTCCGCTGGCCCGGATGTATCGGGATACGCCGTCGTCACGCGGCGTCGGCGGGACTGTGTCCGCGCTGGCACTCCGCCGTTGCCGTGGCGTAGAAGCGGCGTCGGAGCATCGGCCGTCGGGAGGACGTGACATGGACGAGATCTCGGCTGCGCAGCCGGATCGCACGCGCCCGTTCGGGGCCCTGCGCCAGCTTCTGGGCGACCGCTTCACGACCGCTCCCGCGCTCTGCCAGCAGCATGGCCGTGGCGAGGCCCATCACGCTGCGCATCCGCCCGAGGCGGTCGCCTTCGCCGCGTCCACCGCGGAGGTCGCCGGCATCGTCGAGATCTGCGCACAGCACCGCGTGCCGGTCGTCGCCTTCGGCGCCGGTACCTCGCTTGAGGGCCATGTCGCAGCCCTGCACGGCGGCGTTTCCCTCGACCTGACCAGGATGAGCCGCGTCGTCGCCGTCCATCCCCAGGATCTCGACGCCACGGTCGAGGCGGGCGTGACCCGCAAGCAGCTCAACGCGCATCTGCGCGATACCGGCCTGTTCTTCCCGATCGATCCGGGTGCCGACGCGACCCTCGGCGGGATGGCGGCCACCCGGGCTTCCGGCACCAACGCCGTGCGCTATGGCACGATGAAGGAGAACGTGCTGGGCCTGACTGTGGTGCTCGCCGACGGTCGCGTGATCCACACCGGCGGACGCGCCCGCAAATCCTCCGCCGGCTACGACCTCACCCGTCTGTTCGTCGGCTCGGAAGGTACGCTCGGGATCATCACCGAGGTGACGGTGAAGCTCTACGGCGTGCCCGAGGCGATCTCCGCCGCGGTGTGCGCGTTCCCCGGCGTCGACGAGGCCGTCCAGGCGGTGATCCAGACCATCCAGACCGGCGTTCCCGTCGCGCGGATCGAGCTGCTCGACGAGCTGCAGATGGAGGGATGCATCAACTACTCCAGGCTCGAGGGCTACCGGGTGGCGCCGACCCTGTTCTACGAGTTCCACGGCACCGAGGCCGGCGTGCGCGAGCAGGCCGAGCTCGCCCAGGCGATCGCGGCCGAGCATGGCGGCCAGGATTTCCAGTGGACCTCTCGGGCCGAGGACCGCAACCGTCTCTGGCAGGCGCGCCACGATTCCTACTACGCCGCCCTGTCGCTGCGTCCGGGGTGCCGGGGCTGGGCGACCGACGTCTGCGTGCCGATCTCGCGTCTGGGCGACTGCGTCCACGAGACCCGTGCCGATCTCGCGAAGGCCGGCATGCTCGCCCCCATCGTCGGCCATGTCGGCGACGGCAATTTCCATCTCCTGATGCTGCTCGACCCCGACCGGCCGGAAGAGCTCGCCACCGCCGAGCGCCTGAACAAGCGTCTGGTCCGGCGTGCGATCGCCATGGGCGGCACCTGCACCGGCGAGCACGGCGTCGGCTTCGGCAAGATGGACAGCCTCGCCGAGGAAGCCGGCCCCGCGCTCGACGTGATGACGGCGATCAAGCGCGCGCTCGATCCTGCCAACCTCATGAACCCGGGCAAGATCGTTCCTGATTGAGAGGCGTCTATCCCTTGCCTAGACAGCGCTGAAACACTGCGAGCTGGGACACGATTGATGGTTGTGCCCAGCTCATTTCGTTCGGGAGCCTGTCCCCACGCCCGAGGCGGTACAAAAGATCACAGTGATTACTGACCGCCAATCTTACTGCGGCGTCAAAATCTTGCCGCTGGCCTTGCGATACCCGTTCGAGTGTCGTGAAGCAGCATGGATGCTTGTTGGCGATGCTACGCAAATCGGGACGTTCAATAACCCTCAGCCCGACTGGCCTGTGCCTGAAGAACGTGTGGTGAGCATGGAAATGCTGAGCCACCGAGGGCCAGTCACCACCTGTTGTCAGATAACCAGTCGAAACAGCATAGTTGTTGGTGAAGCAAAAGGCGAGCGAGTTCGCCCGAGCAGAGAAATCCTCCGCCAATAGCCAATTCTCCCAGATTATGCCCAGCGACTCGGAGGGCTCCAGCGCTGCCAGTTCCTGCGGCAGAGCTGGATCGATCCAATCGTCATCATCTATCGGGATCAGCCATGCCGGCTGAGTTGATGCACTACCCGCGAACCTATCGTCGACACTCCCTTGGAATCGACCCAAACCCTCGATGGATCTCAGTTGCTCATCGGCAATTCTTTTGACCGCCGCACGAATCTCCCAGAATGGCTGCCCGGTTGATTCATTCCACTGCATAATCAAGTTCCGCGTCGTTCCTTCCGGCCGTCCTACCAGGCGGTCGAAAGCCTCGGGCTCTAGCTCGTCGATACCGGTAATCGCTGTCCAATCTGGCGACTGGCGCGGGACAAGGTAGACCGGATAGCGTGACGAGGTTGAAAATCGGGAACGGAACCAATTAAGTATGCAAATGGAACGGTACCTCCCGCCGAGAAGGTTCGCGCATTTCAAGAACGTTAAAGTGCCGCTGATCATAAGCCCCTTTTTGGAGCGCTGTCATCCTTGGCGGTGCTCACGGTCCCTCGACGTGAAGACGTATCAGTCTTCGCTGCTCGAGCATGTCAAGCGTGGCGAGCAGTCTCTAATCGCGCACCGCGGCAAGGCCGTTGGCGCTAAAACCCACCCTACCAGCTCGGCAGGGCCGCGATCGCCTCGTGCAGCAGGGCGTGACGGCGGGCCAGCAGGTCGAGATCCTCGGCGTAGCCCCCGCCGACGACGCAGGCGAGCGGCAGGCCGCGTGACCTGACCGCGCCCAGCACGAGCCGCTCGCGCTCGGCCAGGCCCGCATCGGTCAGCGCCATCCGCCCCAGCCGGTCGTCGTGATGCGGATCGACCCCGGCATTGTAGAACACCAGCTCCGGCCGCACCCGGTCGAGCAGCGCCGGCAGGAGCCGGTCGAGCAGCTCGAGATAGGCCGCGTCGCCCACCTCGGCATCCAGCGCCACGTCGAGGTCGCTCTGCTGCTTGCGCGCCGGGAAATTGGTCCGGCAGTGGACCGACAGCGTGAAGGCGCGCGGCTCGTCGGCCAGCATCGCCGCGGTCCCGTCGCCCTGGTGCACGTCGAGGTCGATCACCAGGATTCGGCGCACCGCCCCTTCGGCCAGCAGCAGGCGCGAGGCCACCGCCACGTCGTTGAACACGCAGAAGCCGGATCCGAATCCGGCGAAGGCGTGGTGGCTGCCGCCGGCGGTGTTGCAGGCAACCCCGTGCTCGAGCGCCAGGCGCGCGGTGAGCACGGTTCCTGCCACCGCGCACCGGCTGCGCATGGCGAGCACGGGCGTCATCGGCAGGCCCAGTCGCCGGACCGCCGCCGCGTCGAGGCGCTGCTCGAGCACGCCCGCCACATAGTCGACGCCGTGGGCCGTCTCCAGCCAAGCCCGTGGCGCGGGCTGCGGCACGAATTCCTGTGCCGGCAGCAAGAGCCCGGTCTCGCGCAGGCACGCCAGCAGCCGCGCGAACTTCGGCATCGGGAAGCGGTGCGCCGCGGGCAGGGGGGTCACATAGGCCGGGTGGTGAACCACGGGTGGGCGCATGCTCGACCGGCCTCCTCCGGCCCGCCGCTGAGCTAGGGCGTGCGGTCGCGATCGGCAACCGCTTCCGGCGCCTGTGGATAATTTCTTGCATTTCCGATCAAGTGTAATTTAACTTCGAGATAATCGCGCACTGGTTGATGATGGTGGTGCGCGGGCGAGGAGATGATGAATGGCCAGCCCCCAGTTCTGGTCCAGCCGCCGGGTCGTCGTCACGGGCCATACCGGCTTCAAGGGAGCCTGGCTCGCGACCTGGTTGGCCGAGCTGGGCGCGGAGGTCACGGGCATCGCCCTGCCGCCGGCGGAACCGTCGCTGTTCGCGGCCAGCGGGCTGGCCGAGCGGATCGACAGCCGGATCGCCGACGTGCGCGCGCGCGAGCCGCTGGCGCGGCATCTGGCCGACGCGCAGCCCGAGATCCTGTTCCACCTCGCAGCCCAGGCGCTGGTCGCGGCGAGCCTGGACGACCCGCTGGCCACCTTGCAGACGAACATCCTGGGCGTGGCGAACCTCCTGGACGTCGCGCGACAGCTGCCGTCGCTGCGGGCGGTGGTCGTGATCACCAGCGACAAATGCTATCTCCGCCCCGACCGGCGCTGCGCGGAGGGCGACCCGCTCGGCGGCCACGATCCCTACAGCGCCAGCAAGGCCTGCGCCGAGATCGTCGCCCAGGCCTATCGCTCCTGCTACTTCCCACCCGATGCCGGCATCGGGCTCGCCACGGTGCGCGCGGGCAACGTGATCGGCGGCGGCGACTTCTCGCCCGGGCGGCTCCTGCCCGACCTGATGCGGGCCTTCGCGGCCGGCGAGCCGGCGCGGCTGCGCCGCCCCGACGGCATCCGCCCCTGGCAGCATGTGCTGGATGCGCTCTCCGGCTATCTGCTGCTCGCCGAGCGGCTGGCCGGCAATCCCGCCTCGTTCTCGACCGCCTGGAACTTCGGCCCCGAGGAGGACGTCGCCTGGACCGCGCGCCGCATCGCCGAGGTCGCCGCCGAACGCTTCGGCGGCGGGCGCTGGCGGGCTGGGGCGCGGGATCTCGCGGTCGAGGTGCCCTGCCTGCTGCTATCCTCGGAGCAGGCCCGCCGCTGGCTCGGCTGGCGACCGCGTCTGAGCACCGAGCAGGCGGTGCACTGGGCCGTTGACGGCTACCGCGCGCTCCTGCGCCATCGGGACACCGGCTGGGTGGTCGACCAGATCCGCGCCTATGCCGCCCTCGACCGGGTGCCGCGGTCGCCAGAACGCGCTCCACGCACCGGGGGCGAGCGTCTCCATGCCTGTGCCTGAGCCGGCGGAGCTGCCGATCTTCGTCCTGTGCGGCGGGCAGGGCTCACGTCTGGGCGAGATGGCGGCCATCCGCCCCAAGCCGATGCTCGACATCGGCGGCAGGCCGATGCTCCTGCACATCATGGGCTGGTACGCCCGCTTCGGCTTCCGGCGCTTCGTCCTGTGCGTCGGCCACCGCGGCGAGGTCATCGCCGAATACTTCGCGAACTACGCGGCGCTCAACGGCGACTTCACCGTCGACCTCTCCGACCGGCGCATGATCTACCACGACCAGGACCGCCTGCCGCCCTGGCAGGTCACCGTGGCGTTCACCGGCACCTCCGCCATGACCGGGGCGCGGATCGCCCGTGCCGCGACGCGCCATCTCGGCGCGTGCGAGCATTTCGGCATGACCTATGGCGACGGCCTCACCGATGCCGATCTCGGCGCGGAGCTGCGCTTCCATCTCCGCCACGACCGGCTGGGCACCATGCTCGGCGTGCACCCGCCCTCGCAATTCGGTCATGTGGCGCTGCACGAGGACGGCAGCGCCAGCTTCGAGGAAAAGCCCGCCCGGACCGATCGCTTCGTCAATGGCGGCTACTTCTTCTTCCGCCGCGGCGCGCTCGACTACCTCTCACTCGACAGCGAGTGCGTGTTCGAGGAGGCGCCGCTGCGACGGCTGACGGCCGAGGGCCAGATCATGCCGTTCAACCACGAGGGCTACTGGTCCTGCGTCGACACGGTTCGCGACCGGGAGACCGTGCAGGGCCTGTGGGAGTCGGGGGCCGCCCCCTGGAAGGGCTAGGAGGCCCGCGCCATGCATCTGATCTCTCGTCCGCTGCCGGACATGCTGGTCCTGCAGACCGAGCCGCGTCTCGACCAGCGCGGCTGGTTCGCCCGTTGCTTCTGCCGCAACGAGCTCGCGCAGTGGGGCGTCGACACCGGCGTGGCGCAGGCCAACCTGTCCTTCTCCGAGCGCGCCCGCACCCTGCGGGGCCTGCACTATCAGGTCGGCCCCAGCGCCGAGACCAAGGTCGTCACCTGCCTGCAGGGCGCTCTGCATGACGTCGTCCTCGACCTCCGCCCCGACTCGCCCCGCTTCGGCGACCACGCCGTGGTCGAGCTGTCGGGCGCGAACCGGCGGCTCCTGATCATTCCGCCGGGCTGCGCGCACGGCTTCATGACCCTGCAGAACGCCACGCTGCTGCTCTACATGGTGTCGAGCGCCTACGACCCGGCGCGCGAGGGCGCCGTCCGCTGGAACGATCCCGGCTTCGCGATCTGGTGGCCCGACGAGCCGCGCGTGATCTCGCCGCGCGACGCGGCGATCCCCGACTTCGACCCTGGGCAACACCTCGCCGCCTGAGCGCGTAGATGGCGAATATTCCGATTGAAATCGACTTATAGTTGAAGGATAATTTCCCTGACGACGGACGCGGGTCGCGATGTGGAGACGGCGCGCATGACCGCAGGCATGGTGGGCACGGCGTCGGTGGGGGTGGTGGTGGTCACCCACCGCGCACGGGACCGGATCGCGGCCTGCCTCGCTCCCCTGCAGGCCTCGCCGCTCCGGCCGCGCATCCTGGTCGTCAACTCCTCCTCCGCCGACGGCACCGTCGAGGCGGCCGAGGCGCTCGGTGCCGACACCATGTCCGTGCCACGCTGGCGCTTCAATCACGGCCTCACGCGCGAGCTCGCCCGGCGCCGGCTCGGTACGCCCGTGGTGGTGATGCTCACCCCGGACGCGGTGGCGTCCGGGCCGGAGTTCCTCGAGCGGCTGACGGCACCGGTGCTGCGCGGCGAGGCCGCCGTCGCCTATGCGCGGCAGGTGGCAGGGCCGGAGCACGGGCTCCTGGAGCGCGCCGGGCGCGCCTTCAGCTACCCCGAGCACAGCCATGTCCGCGGCCAGGCCGATCGCTCCCGCTACGGCAGCTACACGCACTTCTGCTCCAACGCCGCCGCCGCCTGGTCGAGCGCCGCGCTCGACCGGATCGGCGGCTTCAAGCCCACGCTCGTGTCGGAGGAGACGGTCGCAGCGGCCGAGCTGCTCGCGGCTGGCGAGAGCATCGCCTATGTCGCCGACGCCGTGGTGTGCCACGCGCACCGGCTCGGCCCCGCGGCCGCGTTCCGCCGCCAGTTCGACATCGGCTACAGCCGTCGCCTGCACGCCCGCCTGCTGCTCGCGGGCGAGGGCGACCTCCAGCGCGGCCGGCGCTTCGCGCGCGGCGTTCTCGCCCGCGCGCTGCGCGAATCTCCGGCGGAGCTGCCGCGCATCCTGGCGGTATTGGCGGCGAGCTGGGCCGGCTATCGCACGGGCCTGCTCGGCCCGTCGCTGCCGACCGCCCTGGCCCGCCGCGCCAGCGCTCAGGACTATTACTGGACCTCCGACGTCGGTCCCGGCGGCGGCCGGGCGGCGCTCGCCGGCTGAGCCGCGCCATGCGCCTGGCCTTTCTCACCAACAACCGCTTCCCGCCGCGGGAGGGGATCGGCCGGCACGTGCTCGAGCTCGCCCACCGCATGCAGCGGCGTGGGCACACCGTCACCGTGCTGGCGCGCGGCGGCGCGTTCGCACGCTGGCGCGAGAGCGGCGTCGCCGGGTTGCGGGTGCGGCATTATCCGTTCTATCCGCTGCGGCCGCTGCATCAGGCCTGCACCCGCGCCGAGCTCGCGGGCTGGCTGGCGGACGGGGCCGACGGTGCCGAGCTGCTGCACGCCCATCTGCCGCTGCTGCCGCCGCTGCCGACCCGCCTGCCGATCGTCGCCACGTTCCACAGCCCGATGCTCGCCGACACGGGTGCCATCTCCGAACGCGGCTGGCGCCCGATGCTGATCCGCGCCAACGCCCGGCTGTTCAGCCGCCGCTACGAGCAATGGTATCTCGACCATGCGGTGCAGACGGTCGCCGTCTCGGACGCCGTCCGCGCCGAGCTCGAGGCCGGCTACCGCGTGCCGCACCGCCCGGCCGTCGTGCCGAACGGCGTCGACGCGGCCTTCTTCGGCTTCGCCCCGCTCCAGGGCCGTGGGCCGGCGATTCTCTATGTCGGGCGGCTGGGCTACCGCAAGGGGCTGTTCCGGCTGCTCGAGGCCTTCGCCCGGCTGCCGCGCGATCTCGCACGCGAGCTGGTCCTCGTCGGAGAGGGGCCGCTCGACCGGGCGCTGCGCAGCCGGGCCGCGGCTCTGGGCATCGCCGACCGGGCCCGCTTCGCGGGTTTCCTCGATCGCCACGGGGTCCGCTGCGAGCTGCAGGAGGCCGCCTGCTTCGTGAATCCGGCCGACTACGAGACCGGCCCGTTGACCCTGCTCGAGGCGATGGCCTGCGGGGCACCGGTGGTCAGCACGCCGACCGGCCTCGCCCGCGAGATGGGGCGGGCCCCGCCGCTGCTGCTTGCGCGGCCGGAGCCCGCGGCGCTCGCTACCGCCATGGCGGAGCTCCTGCGCGACCCGGCCGGGGCGGCTGGGCGCGCGCGCGAGGCCCGCACACTGGTCGCCGCCCGCTTCGACTGGGAGCGGGCGGTCGATCGGCTGGAGTGGCTCTACGGCGTTCGCCGGGAGCAGGCGGCGTGATCGGTGCGCGCCCGGTTCCGCAGACCGGCCGGCGCTTCGCGATCCTCTGCCCGGGCTTCGCCGCCGACCGGATCCGCCGGCAGCCCTGGCACGTGGCGGACGGGCTCGCGCGCGGGCTGCTCGCCGCCGGGCACGCGGTCCATCTCTGCACCGACCTCACCGGACCGCCACCGGCCAGCCGCTACCCGGTCTCGACCCTGGAGCTGCTGGTGGCCGGCCGGCCCAGCCGGGCGCTGCGTGCCTTCCTGGCCGGACATGCCTGGGACCGCATCTTCCTCGTCACCGGCGCCGCCCAGCTCGCCCGCCTCGGCCCGCTCGACCTCGGCATCCCGGTCTCGCTGGTGATGGCGAGCCCGCGACTCCGGCCGACCGAGCTGCTGCGGCTCGGCCCCCTGGCGCTCTATCGCGAGCGGGCGCTGCTCGCGCTGCCGCTGCTCAACGCCTTGCTGCCGGGAGCCGTGCTGCGCGCGGCCGTCCGGCGCAGCGGCGCCGACAGGATCGTCTATCTCAGCGAGGCGGCCCGGACGCGGTTCGCCGCCCTCGGCCTGCCGCTGGGCCAGCTGCTCCGGCCGCAGATCGAGCCCGACACCGTCCTGCCCCCGCCGCCGCCCGGCCAGCCCTTTCGCCTGGGCTATTTCGGCCCGCCGCTCGCCGCCCGCGGGGCCGATCTGGCGCTCCGCGCGTTCGAGGCGGCCAGGGCGCGCGGTCTGGACGGGAGGTTGCAGCTCCTGCTGCGGCCCGACAGCGGCGCGCGCAGCATCGAGCGCTTCCTCGCCAGGGTGCGCCGCAGCCCCTGTCGCGACGCCATCGACTGCCGGGTCGGGATGCTGGAGCCGGCCGAGCTGCGCAGCGCGCTGGCCTCCTGCCACGCCTTCATCCTTCCGTTCCGGACACCGGTCTCGGAGGTCCCGCTGGCGGTGATCGAGGCCGGCCTGTCCGGTCGCCCGACCATCGTCCTGCCGGCCCCCGGGGTCGAGGAGATCGCCCGCCGCCTCGGCGGCATCGTCGCCGCCACGCCGGCCAGGCTGCCCGACGCCATCCTCGCCGTCGCCGGCGGCGCCCATGGCCGGCCGCCGGGCCGGACGGGGTGGACCGACTGGCGCACGGCGGTCGCACCTTTGGCTGAGCGGAGCGCCGGTCTCGCCGCCTTCCGACTGGTGGCGCTGGTCGGGGTCGATGGCGGTGGCAAGACCTTCCTCCTGCGCGCGCTGGAGCGGCGGCTCGCCGAGGCCGGAGTGCCGCATCGGCATGTCTGGACCCGTTTTCGCAACTACCTGTCCAAGCCGCTGCTGGCACTGGCACGGCTCACCGGCCACAATCGCAAGGAGCGGGTCGGCGCCGTTCGCATCGGCTATCACGAGTTCGCCGGCCGCCCCTGGCTGGCCTGGCCGTTCCTCGTGCTGCAGGTCGCGGACCTCGTGCTGGACTGCTGGTGGCGCTACCACCGCCGCCACGATCGCCGCCTCGTCCTCGCCGACCGCTGCGTCTACGACACCTTGGTCGACCTCGCGGTCGATACCGGCCTGGACGAGGTCCTGTTCGGTCCGCTGGGCCGATGGCTCGTGGCCCGCCTGCCGCGCCCGCATCTCGCGCTCGTGCTCAACCGGCCGGTGGCGGCCATCCGCGCCGATCGGCCCGACGTCCTGCTGGACCGCAATTTCGCGCGGCGGCGTGCGCTCTACCGCCGGCTCGCGGCCGAGTTCCGGCTGCCGGTGCTGGAGAACGATTCCTCACCCGGGCAGGTCCTCGACCGGCTCGAGCGGCTGGCGGCCGGGGCATGATCTACGTCTTCTACCACAACGACCCGCTGGCGCAGGATCTCGGCGGCGGGGCCGAGCACTTCCGCTGCCTCCATCGAGCGCTCGCCGCCTCCGACCTGCCGTTCCACCTGGTCGCCACCCGGCTGCAGGGCGGGCGGTCGGCGCCCGAGGTGAGCTACATCACGCGCCGTCCCGGCTTCCTGCGCTTCTATCTGGCGCTGTGGCTCTGGTTCTGGCGGCGGCGCGGCGGCTTCGCCGAGGACGACGTGTTCCACTTCCACCGCAACTACGCCGCCTGGCCGAAGCTCGTGCTGGCACCGCGACGGGGGCGGGTGGTGATCAGCTACCACAACGTCACCGGCCGCGTGCTGGAGGGCCTGCTCGGGCGTGCCGCCGCCCCGTTCCGCGTCGCCATGCTGGCCCTGGAGCGGCGGGTCGCCCGGCTGGCCGACGCCATCGTCTGCGTCAGCGGCCGTGACCGGCGCGAGCTCGCCCGGGTCGTGGCGCACGAGCCGTTCGGGCGTGCCCACGTCATGCCGGCCGCGTTCGACAGCGCCCTGTTCGACCCCGGCCAGGCGGCGCCGCCGGCGCCCGAGCTGGCGCACCGCATCCTCGTCCTCGGGCGGATCAGCCACCAGAAGAACATGCCGCTGGCGGTGGCGACCATGGAGGCGCTCGCCCGCACCGGCGAGCCCTACCGGCTCACGATCGCCGGCCGGGGCGAGGGCAGCAAGGACCTGATGCGGCTGATCGCCTGCAGCCCGGCGGCCGACGCGATCCGCTGGATCGGTGCCGTCCCGCACGAGGACGTGCCGGCCCTCCTGCGGGAGCACGGGATCCTGCTCCTGACCAGCCGCTACGAGGCCTCGCCGACGGTGGTGAAGGAGGCGCTGCGCACCATGCGGCCGGTCGTCAGCACGGACGTCGGCGACGTTGTCGACTGGCTCGAGGCCGAGCGCACGGGCTTCGTCTGCGGCTCCACCCCGGAGGCGCTCGCCGCGGGTGTCCAGGCCGCCTCGGCACTGATCCGCGACAAGCGCTACTGCCCCTCCAGCCACCGCGAGCGGCTCGACGAGAGCCGCCTGATGAGCGAGGTGATCACGCTCTACCGCCAGCTCGCCGCACGGTGAGCGTTTCCGCCTTCGGCCGTGTGGCGGTGCTGGGCATCGCCCGCGGTGCCGCCTCCGGTTTCGGTCTCCTGGCCGTGGTCCTGATCGCCCGGGCGCTGCCCCCAGACCAGCTCGGCCGCTGGTCGCTCGCCCTCGCGGTTCAGGGCTATGCGTTGCATCTGGGCGAGTTCGGCCTGCGCTCGGCCGTCACGACCGAGGCCGGTCGCGCCGGCCGCCGGCTGCCCGAGCTGCTGGCCCGCTATTTCCGTCTCCGGCTGCTCATGTCGGCGCTGGCGGTCGCGCTGATCGTCGCGGGATGCGCCGCCTGGCGGCCCGCCGACCTACAGCTCGTCACCCTGGCCGGCTTGTCGATCCTGCCGATCGCCCTGCAGCTCGACTGGCTGGCCCTGGTCGACGGCCGGATCTGGCTCGCCTCCGGCCTGCTGGTCGTCCGGCCGCTGATCTTCCTGCTGCTTGTGGCGCTCTGGCCGGATGAGCCGGCCGCCGAAGAGATCGCGGTCTGCTTCCTCGTCGCCTGGATGGTCGCGGCCGCATCGTCCTGGTTCGCCTTGCGCCGCCCGGTAGCGGATCTGTGCGGCACGTTGTGCGGCGTCTCGCGGATGCTGCGCCGGGGTGCCTGCCTCGCCGGCGTCACGATCGGCAACCAGCTCCAGCTCAGCGCCGACCTGCTCGTGGTCGGCTGGGCACTCGGTGCGACGGCGGCGGGCGACTACTGGCTCGCGAGCCAGGTCCTCGTCGCCGGCCTGCTGTTCGCCAATGCCGCCGGCCAGCTCGCCCTCGCCCGCCTGCCCGGGCTGGCCGACGATCCCGCGCGCTTCGGCAGCGCCGTGCTGCGCGAGGGGGTGGGCATTCTCGCGGTGGCGCTCGCGGGCGCCGCCATGGCGCTCCTGGCCGCACCGGCGCTGCCTCCGTTGCTCGGCGCGGAGCATGCGGGTGTCGCAGCGATCTTGCCGTGGCTGCTGCCCTGGTTCGTGCTGCAGCATCCGACGACCGTGCTCCAGGCCGCCCTCACCGCGTGCGGCGGCGAGAAGGCGGTCCTGCGGGCGAACCTGCTCGGTGGCGCTGCTCTTCTGCTGGCGCTCGGCGCAGCGTTGATGGTCGGATCGCTCCCTGCCTTCGCGCTCGCCCGCTGCGCGGCGGAGATCGTCCGTCTGGCCGTGCTGATCCTTGCGCTGCCCTCCGCCGCCCGCTGGCTGCCGCGGCCTCAGACCTCGATCAGCGCGTAGGGCTTGCCGTTCGGCTTCTCGACCGAGGCCGCGACGTTGAACACCGGGATGCCGCGCCGGGTCTCGCCGGCATGGCTGCCATGGTGGGCATGGCCGTGGAACACCGCCCGGACGGTCTCGAAGCGGTCGATGGTCTCCGCCAGCCGCGAGCAGCCGAGGAACGGGAAGATCGCCTCCGGCTCGCCGATCACCGTCGCCTCGATCGGGGCATAATGCAGCACGACCACCGTCCGCTCGGTGTCCAGCTCCTTGAGCGCGTGCTCGAGCCGCAGCGACTGGTCGAGCACCTCCTGCACGAACGCCTTGATCGGCGCCTCGCCGAACGCGTCGAGCATCCGCCCGTCGAACCCGCCGCAAAAGCCCTTCACCCCGGCGAACCCGACGCCCGCGATCTCGTGCACGTCCTCCTCGAGGAAGATCACGCCCGCCTGACGCAGGACGGACTCGATCTCCTCGGGCGCGCCGCAATGATGGTCGTGATTGCCGAGCACCGCCACCACCGGCGCCGAGCAGGCGCGCAGATCCTCGGCCAGCGCTTCCGCCTCGGGGACGGTGCCGTGATTGGTGAGATCGCCGCACAGGCACAGGATGTCGGCCGCACCCGAGATCTCGGCCAGCGTGTCGCGCCAGCGGCCCTTGGCGCCGGGCGAGGCGTGGACGTCGCCGATCGCCGCCACGCGCAGGCGGCGCTCGCCCTCGCGCTGCCTCGCCCGCTCAGCCATCGGTCTGCACCGTCGCCGGGCCGACCACGTCGGCGAAGCCCCAGGACTGCACGTCGATGCGGTAGTCCTCGGCCGAGAACAGCCGGCCGCGGCACACCCTGGTCTGCGCCACCGGCAGCTCGATCTGCCGCCGTGCCCGTTCCAGCAGCTCCTCGATCAGCCAGCGCGGCACCTGCTCGCGCTCGGAGGGATAGATGAAGCGGAAGTTCATGAGGTGCATCAGCAGCACCTCCCAATACTGCTCCATGTGGGTCAGCAGCCGCCGCCAGTCGATCCGGTCCGACTGGCGCAGGATCAGGTGGGCGATGTCCGCGCCGTCGTACCGGTGGCGGTTCTGCAGCAGCGCCTTCGACCAGATCATCTCGGTCGGCGGGGTGAGCTCGACCAGCACGTCGTAGATCTCCGCCGGATGGCTCTCCTGGAACCAGAGGTCGGAGATGCTGACCACCGCGGTGGCCGAGCCGAAGATCACGTCGAAGAAGCAGTCGCCGCACCGCACCTTGGCGATCCAGCGCTCGTCCTCGATCTCGGTGTCGAAGCCGTGCTCCTTGAAATGCAGCAGGATGCGCGGGAAATCGCCCGCCTTGCAGAACACGTCGAGATCCTTGGTGGCGCGGTGGATGCCCGTGTAGCAGTTCACCGCGAAGGTGCCGGCGACCAGGACCGGGATGCCGCTGGCATGCAGGAGCCGCAGGGAATCCGCGTAGAACGAATCGGCTTCGGCCGGCGCCAGGTCCGAGGCCGGCGGCGGCGAGCCGGACAGCCTCGGATAGCTGCCGCGGATCGTCCCTGGGGAGGCGGAACCGGACACGTCGTTCGCCGCGATTGTGGTCACCTGCATGGTAACCTCACCGTGAGCGCCGCAGTTCCCCTCAGCTCCTTGCCGTACGGCTCTTCGCCCGCGCCAGCTGCTCCTCGGTCGCGGTGATCCGCACCCGGGCCACGCCCTCGTCGACGATGCCCAGCGCCTGGGCGGCGCGCAGCGACAGGTCGATCCTGCGGCCATGCACGAACGGGCCGCGGTCGTTGATGCGCACGTTCACCTGCCTGCCCGTGTCCAGCGCCACCACCGTCACCTCGGCGCCCAGCGGCAGGCTCGGATGCGCCGCGGTCAGCGCCTCGGGATCGTAGCGCGCGCCGCTCGCGGTGCGCTGGCCGGCGAGGTCGCTGGCGTAGATCGAGGCCTTGCCGACCTCGCGATAGACCACCGGCTCGCCCGCCAGGGCGATCGGGCCCAGCATGATCAGCGCGGCCAGCGCCGCCGGGATGATGCCTCGCATGGCCTTCTCCATGCATTCGTCCGCGTCGACGCGCGGATCGCTCGAACTATTCCCTGAACCGTTCCACCAACGGGCAGGAGGGCACGATGTTCCGGCGCTGGCCCGGCCGCGCGCGCTCGGCTAGCTTGGCCGCCATGAGCGAGACCCCTGAGAAGAGCCTCGTCCTGATCGACGGGTCGGGCTACATCTTCCGCGCCTTCTTCGCCCTGCCGCCGATGACCCGGCCGGACGGCACGCCGGTGAACGCCGTGTTCGGCTTCGCCAACATGCTGTTCAAGCTGATGCAGGACCGCCCGCACGACGATCTCGTGGTGGTGTTCGACTACAGCGGCGAGAGCTTCCGGAACCAGCTCTACGACCAGTACAAGGCCAACCGGGACGAGCCGCCCCGTGAGCTGATCCCGCAGTTCCAGCTCGTGCGCGAGGCGGCGCGCGCCTTCGGCCTGCCGGTGATCGACGTCGAGGGCTTCGAGGCGGACGACCTGATCGCCGCCTACGCCAGGCTCGCGCGCGATGCCGGCGAGCCGGTGACCATCGTCTCGTCGGACAAGGACCTGATGCAGCTGGTCGCCGATCAGGTCGCCATGTGGGACCCGATGAAGCAGAAGGCGATCGGGCGGGCCGAGGTGATCGAGCGCTTCGGGGTCGGGCCGGAGCTGGTCTGCGATGCGCTGGCGCTGATCGGCGACACCTCCGACAACGTCCCGGGCGTGCCCGGCATCGGCCCGAAGAACGCGGCCCAGCTGCTCACCGAGTTCGGCTCGCTCGAGGGCGTGCTGGCCAATCTCGACAGGATCAGGCAGCCCAAGCGGCGCGAGGTGCTCGAGGCCAATGCCGAGAAGGCGCGCCTGTCCTACCGCCTGGTCTGTCTCGCCCACGACGCCCCGGTCCCGTTCGCCCTGGATGAGCTGCGCCGCAAGCCCTTCGACGCCCAGGCCCTGCTCCAGTTCCTGCACGCCAACGGCTTCAAGTCGCTCGCCGCGCGCATCGGCGAGGTCGCGCAGGCCGCCGAGGCGAGCCGCACCGAGCGCGCCGAGAAGGGCGAGCAGCGCTCCCACACCGTCACCACGCTCGAGGAGCTCGACCGCATCCTCGCCCGTGCCGTCGACGGCGGCCGTCTCGCCCTCGACACCGAGACCACCTCGCTCGACATCTGGCGGGCGCGGCTGGTCGGCGTCTGCCTCGCGGTCGAGCCGGGCGAGGGGTTCTACCTCCCGCTCGCCCATGTCGACGAGTTCGGCCAGCTACGCCCGGGCCAGCTCGATCTCCCGGCCGTGGTCGAGCGCCTGCGGCCCGTGCTGGCCGACCCCTCGGTGCTCAAGATCGGCCACAACCTGAAATACGATGCCGGCGTGCTCGCCCATTGCGGGCTCGAGGTCTCGCCCGGCGACGACACCATGCTGCTGTCCTACGTGCTGGACGGCGCCAGCCACGGCCACGGCATGGACGAGCTCGCCCAGCGCTTCCTGGACCACGACTGCATCAGCTACGAGAGCCTGTGCGGCAAGGGTGCGGCCCGGATCGGCTTCGCCCAGGTGCCCGTCGACAAGGCCACCGCCTACGCCGCTGAGGACGCCGAGGTCACGCTGCGCCTCTGGCACCATCTCCGCCCGCGCCTGCTCGAGGAGCGCATGGTCGCGGTCTACGAGAACCTCGACCGCCCGCTCTCCCCGATCGTCACCGCGATGGAGCGCTGGGGCATCCGGGTCGACGCCCACCGCCTGCGCCGGCTCTCGGCCGAGTTCACCCAGCGCATGGCCGGGCTCGAGGACCAGGCCTACCGGCTCGCCGGCCGCAGCTTCAACCTGGGCTCGCCCAAGCAGCTCGGCGAGGTCCTGTTCGACGAGCTCGGCCTCGGCGGCGCGGGGCGCAAGACCAAGACCGGCGCCTACGCCACCGGCGCCGACGTGCTCGAGGAGCTGGCGCTGGCCGGCCACGAGCTGCCGCGCGTGATCCTCGACTGGCGCCAGCTGCAGAAGCTCACCCGCACCTACACCGACAGCCTGGTCCAGCAGGTCAACCCGGACACCGGCCGGGTCCACACCTGCTACAGCCTCGCCGCCACCTCGACCGGCCGGCTCTCCTCCAACGAGCCCAACCTGCAGAACATCCCGATCCGCACCGAGGAGGGCAGGAAGATCCGCGAGGCCTTCGTGCCCGAGGACGGCCACCTGCTGGTCTCGGCCGACTACTCCCAGATCGAGCTGCGCATCCTGGCCGACATGGCCGACATCGCCCCACTCAAGGAGGCGTTCGCCCACGACGTCGACATCCACCGGGTCACCGCCTCGCAGATGTTCGGCGTGCCGGTGGATCAGGTCGGCTCGGACCTGCGCCGCTCGGCCAAGACCATCAATTACGGCATCGTCTACGGCATCGGCCCCTTCGGCCTCGCCCAGCGCCTGGGGATTCCGCAAGCGCAGGCGAAGGCCTACATCGACAGCTATTTCGAGCAGTATCCCGGCATCCGCGCCTACATGGACAAGGCCAAGGCCGAGGCGCGCGAGCAGGGCTATGTCCGCACGCTGTGGGGCCGCCGCTGCTACATCCCCGAGATCAACGTCAAGCTCCCCTCGCGCCGCGCCTATGCCGAGCGCGCCGCCATCAACGCCCCCATCCAGGGCTCGGCCGCCGACATCATGAAGCGCGCCATGATCCACACCTGGCGCGACCTCGCGCGCAACCTGCCCGAGGTGCGCATGCTGCTCTCGGTCCATGACGAGCTGGTGTTCGAGGTGCCGGAGAAGCAGGTCGCCGACGCCCAGGCGCTGATCCGCACGACGATGGAGCGCGCGGCTTCGATGTCCGTCCCGCTCGTGGTCGAGGTCGGCCACGGCGAGAGCTGGGAGAAGGCGCACTGAGGGGGGATTTGGCCCCGACCCGAAACCTGGCTAAGGTGATGTCCTGGGCCGCCGGGAACGACGCCATGGCCGATCAGGTTGGCAAGCGTGTCGACAGTGACGAGATCCTTACCCGGGATCCCCTGCGGTACGACATCGCCAAGACCTTCCGGACCTTCAACCGGCGCCTGGCATGGATGCTCGTGGCGCAAACCGTGCTGATCGTAGCGCTGCTCAAGCTGCTCTGACACAAGCGCTCAGCGGCCCGGCTGCTCCGACAGCTCCAGCCGCCACGCCATGTCCTCGCGCACGAGCCCAATCGACCGTTCGACCCCGAGCTGGCGGTCCTCCAGGCTGCGCAGGGCCGCCCGCACCTCGTCGAGATCGGCGCGGACGTCGTCGAGCTTGCCGTCCAGGCGTCGCAGATATTCGAGAGTCAGGTCCAAGGGTTCCGCCACGCGATCCGATCCTTCAAGCCCAGCAGTCATTTAGCACATCGCGACGGCGCAATGCACCCTGGAGCTTTTCCTCGCAGGGTGGAGGGGGCCTTGCCTCAAGCAGGCCGAAGGCCGGTAGGCCCTGAAGAAAGCGGCGCGCTATCCGCGCCGCGCCGCCTCGATCGCGGCGACGTCGATCTTCCTCATGGTCATCATGGCCGCGAATGCGCGCCTGGCCTCCTCGCCGCCGGCCGCCATCGCCTCCAGGAGCACGCGCGGCGTGATCTGCCAGGAGATCCCCCACCGGTCCTTGCACCAGCCGCAGGCACTCTCCTGGCCGCCGTTGCCGACGATGGCGTTCCAATAGCGGTCGGTCTCCGCCTGGTCCTCGGTGGCGATCATGAACGAGAACGCCTC
>JBFWWD010000080.1:0-21500 GCA_050246385.1 Geminicoccaceae bacterium | reverse complement strand
GGCCCAGCCCGGCCACGCCGCCCGGGCCAGCCGCACCGCCTCCTCCACCTCCACAGCCCCGCCCAGCGCCACCTCGCCGGTCCGCTCCCCGGTCGCCGGATTGAACACCGGCCCGAACCGGCCGCTCCTCCCGGCCACCAGCTTGCCGCCGAGGAAATGGGGAATCTGGGTCGTCATCACGCGCTCTCCGAGAAGGGGTTGGGCTCAGGCCAGCTCGAGGCCGAGCCGCTGCACGGTGTCGAGCAGAGTGGCGTAGCCCTTCCTGGCGTAGGTCAGCGGATGGGCCTTGGCCGGGTCCTGCTCGGCCTCGCAGACGATCCAGCCACTGTAGCCTGCCTCGGCCACCGGCCGAAGCGCGGCGACGAAGTCGATCATCCCGTCCCCGGGCACGGTGTAGACGCCCGCGAGCACGGCATCGAGAAAGCTCAGCCGCTCGGCATGGACGCGCTGCATCACCTCGCGTCGCACGTCCTTGGCGTGGACGTGGTTGATTCTCTTGGCCCACTTCCTAGCCACGGCGGCGGGATCCTCGCCGGCGAAGGTGAGGTGGCCGGTGTCGTAGAGCAGGCCCACCGTCTCGGGCGTGCCGGACATGAGCCGGTCGACCTCGTGGGCCTTCTCGATCACCGTGCCCATATGGTGGTGGAACGCCATCGGCATCCCGTTCCCGGCCATCCAGTCGGCAAGCCGGGCGATGTTCCTCAGATAGTCCGGCCAGTCGGCCTCGCTCATCACCGGACGGTCGGCCACCGCCACGTCGCGCTTGCCTTGCACGGTGCCCGAGGTCTCGGCCCAGATCACCAGCCTGGCGCCACAAGCCTTGAGCAGCTCGAGATGCGGCCGCAGCGCCTCGATCTCGGCCTCGACGCCGCGGTTCAGCAGCTCGCCGCTGAACCAGCCCGAGATCATCTCCAGGCCGTGCTTGCCGAGTGCTGCTTGCGTGGTCGCGGCGTCATTGGGGAACTTGCCGCCCTTCTCGATTCCTTTGAAGCCGGCCTCGGCCGCTTCCTTCAGGCAGGTCTCGAGCGGCGTCTCGCCGCCGAGCTCCGGCATGTCGTCATTGCTCCAGGCGATCGGATTGGTCCCGAGCTTGACCGCCATCTTGATCTCCTCCCTCAGCCCGTCCTCTGCGCGGCGCGCCTTCTTATACCCCTTTGCACGCCTCGTTCACCTGCCCTGCGGCCGCGCAACACCCGTCGCCCGATCCACCTATTGCCAAGATCGCGTTCCACAGCAAGGGGAACGCGGAATAAACGTTCCGGACAAGCCTGTGGCGCCGTGCCGCCGCGAGGACGTCAGCGCATCGAGGGCCCGGCTCTCCGCCGTGCCGCATGACGCGGCCGCGCCTTGCCTTCGACGGTCTGGCCAAGCCGCACGATCAGGGTCAAGGCAAGGCACATCGTCGCCGAGAGGGCGCGGAAGCCCTGCAGCTCGGCGTCCTCCACCTCGAACGCGACGCGCGCCAGCTGCAGCAGCGGGCTGAGCGCGCTGTCGGTGAGCGCCACGATTCCGACGCCGCGCTCCGCGGCACTCCGGCACACCTCCAGCGTCTCGGCCGCATAAGGCGCGAAGCTGATCGCGATCAGCGCGTCGCGCGGGTCGATGAGGCTCGCCTGGTGGGCGGTCATCCCGCCGACGCCGTCGAGCAGATGGATGCGCAGGCCGAGCTGACCGATCGCGTAGGCGAGGTAGACCGCGACCGCGAATGCCCGCCGCTGGCCGATGACATGGATTGCCGGCGCCCCCGCGAGCAGGGCCACCGCGCGCTCGATCTGTTCTGGCGGCGTGGTGCCGCGCAGATGCTCGAGCGCGCCGATGCCCGCCGCCGTGAGCCGGTCGAGCACCGTGGCGGGACCGCTGCTCAGATCCAGGCGACGCAGGCTGCGGATGCGCTCGGCATAGTCGGCCGTACGCTCGACCAGCTGCTCGCGGAACACGCGCTGCATCGCCGCGAAGCCGTCATAGCCGAAGGCCTGCGCGAACCGGATCAGGCTGGAGGGCGGCACCCCCGCGCGCCCGGCGATGACCGCGATCGTCTCGAGCGACATGTCGTTCGGATTGCGCAGCGCGAACTCGGCAATCTGGCGCAGTCGCGGGCTGAGCTGGTCACGCTTGGCTGCGATGTCGGCACGCAGCAGGTCGAGCCCGCTGGTCATCCGGCCTTCTCCATGCGCTGCTCGCCTCCCGACGCCACTCCGGTGCCATAATTCCACAGACGTCGCATGGCTGGAACAGACATGCCGTGACAGCTCGTACCCGCCATCCGGATGTCCTGCGGCAATGCCGATGCCGTGGGCTGACAGATCAGTCGCGGCACCCTAGATTGCCGTGGGCACAACGAACGGGAGATGTCGGTGTCACAGCGCAACATCCTGATCATCGTGGTCGTCGTGGTGATCCTGGCAATCCTCGGCTGGTCGCTCGGCTGGTTCGGCGGCACGCCTGCGCCAGTGGCGCCTGCGACAACGCCGGCCCCTGCGACAACGCCGGCTCCCGCGACCACGCCTGCGCCAGCGACGGGCACCACGGGTCAGTAGCCTCACGGTCTGAGCGCGTGGCGGCCGTTCGCCGGCCGCCACGCGTCGCCGCTCGGATCCTCTCCTTGCGTTCGCTCCGTCGTGCGCCGCTCGGTTCCCGCCGCCAGCGCGGGGTCGAGAGGTGCGCGGGGCCGGCCGTGCCGAACTCCGTCCGCTCCGGCCGGCCCACGGATCGTCGCGGCAGCTTTGGGCGGATCTCGTGAGCGCATCGTCGGCGACGGCCCGGATCTTCCGTGCGGAACGCTGGCGCATCGCGCTCACCTACGGCGTCACGCTGCTCGAGAACCTGTTCTATCTGCTCTATCCCTGGACGATCGGACTCGCGATCGACGGGTTGCTGGCGGGTCGCGGATGGCGGTCGCTCGTGCCCTTGGTCGCGATCTGGGCGGCGCACATCGTGGTCGGTGCGGGCCGCCAGGTCTACGACACCTGGGTGTTCGCGCGGATCCACGCCGCCATCGCCACCACGACGATCGAGCGCCAGCGGCTCGCGGGGATCGACACCACCGAGATCGCCGCCCGCAGCACCATGAGCCGCGAGCTCGTCGACTTCTTCGAGCGCGAGGTGCCGACCTTGATGACCTCGGCGCTCGGGCTGGTGGGCGGCATCGCGATGCTGTTCTGGTACGACCGCACCGTCGGGCTGATCGTCACGGCCTGGATGGCGCCGGTGCTGCTGGTCTATGGCATCATGGGCCGGCGTGCCCACCGGCTGAACCGCGCGCTCAACGACGAGACCGAGCGCGAGGTCGACCTGATCCATCGCAACCGTTTCGCACCGCTCGCCTCGCACTTCCGGCGCCGCGGCCGGATGCGGGTGCGGCTGTCCAATGCCGAGGCGACGAGCTGGTCGCTGGTCGAGCTGTTCTCGATCACCGCCGTCGTGCTGGTCGTTCTCCGGATGACCTCTCTTCCGAGCATTCAGGCGGGCGAGCTCTATGCCATGCTCGCCTATGTCTGGCGCGTCCTGGAGTGCCTCGACCAGGCGCCGACACTGGTGCAGCGGTTCGCGCGGCTGCTCGACATCCGTCGCCGCCTCGCCCTGGGCGCCGAATCGGCCTGAGGGGATCAGGCTCGCGCCTCACCAGCCAGCGTGGCGCGCAAAAAAACGGCGGCCGAAGCCGCCCAGTCATGCGGGGAACAGCAAGGCGCGGCAGCGCCTCGCATGGCGGTTCAACGGCCTTGCGGCGCGAAGGTTCCATCAATTTCATCCGAGCCTGCTCCAGCTGTGTCGTGAATGGCATAGCGGGCCGGCTTTACACCGGACGCGCGATCGACAAGGGGCATCGCAGCGTCTGTAGGGTGTAGGAGCAGCTCTCGTTGGCTGCACGGCCGACGTCGTCACGCGCGGCGCGGTGTGTGTTTGGAGTTCGTGGATGACGCTCAAGTTCGGATCTGCCGACAACGACGTGCTTCGGGGGTCTCGTGCCGCCGACCGGATCTATGGCCTGGACGGCCATGATGTGCTGTTCGGCTATGCCGACGCCGATGTCCTGTCGGGCGGGCGGGGCAATGACCGCCTGTCCGGCGGCAACGGCAACGACACGCTGCTCGGCGGGAAGGGCGACGACGAGCTCGCGGGCGACGGCGGGCACGACGTGCTCGACGGCGGCCGCGGCGACGATCGCCTGTCCGGTGGCTCGGGCGCCAATCTGCTGCGCGGCGGCGACGGGGACGATTTCCTGCTGAGCAACGGCAGCGGCGACGTCGTGCTCGGCGGCACCGGCGACGATCTGCTCGACCTGAACGTCAGCAGTGACCTGTACGCCGACGCCGGATCCGGCAACGACGAGGTCTGGCTCTGGGCGACGGAGGATGCCGAGATCATGACCGGCTCGGGCCGGGACAAGCTCGTGGTGTTCCGATGGCAGTCGGGCGAGCACGATGCGACCGTGCTGGACTACGACAAGGGCAAGGACACGATCAGCCTCGATCCGGCGTGGGACGAGGTCGAGGTGAGCACCGACGCGGACGGGACGGTTCTCCAGGCGAGCGCCGGTGACGGGCCCGACGCGACCATCTTCACCATCACCTTTGTCGGCGCCACCCACGGCATCGACTTCGCCTAGAGCGTGCTCGGTCAGACCGAGCACGCTTCCGGCATTCCTGGGGCCTATCGGCCCTCGGCCTACTTGAGGCAGAACGTTTCCGCTCAGCGCGGAAACGTTCTAGCGACGCTGCGGCGCCGCGTCCGCTCTCTCCCGGAGGCGCTCCAGGATCCCGGGATAGAGCTCCACACCCTCGGCCAGCGCGCGGCGCCGGCGCGCCAGGGCGGCCTCGCCGGGCAGGCGGACCCGCTCGACGCCCGGCCGCGGGGCGGCCGACCGGCAGGCTTCGACCAGCCGGTCGGTCTGGCGGCGGAAGGCGTCCCCCCCCGCGAACGCGTCCGGGTCGAGCAGCTGCACGAACACGCAGGCGCCCCAGCCTTCGGCCGGCTCGGCGCGCCCGAAGCCACCCAGCCCCATGGTCAAGGATTCGATCATCAGCGCCAGGCCATAGCCCTTGTGACCGTGATCGAGGCCGCCGGCAGGCAGGATCGTCCCCGGCGGCTCGGCCGAGAGCACGCGCGGATCGTCGCTGGGCATCCCCATCGCATCGAGGAGCCAGGCATGCGGAAAGCGGCGACCTTCCGCGGCCAGGCGCGCGCTCATGCCGTTGGTGGTGATCGAGGCGCTGGTGTCGACCAGGATCGGGTCGCCGCCGGTCGGTATGCCGACCGCGAACGGGTCGGGCGTGAACACCGCCGTGCGCCCGCCGAACGGAGCCACGCTGCACACCGACGGATCCGAGCTCGCGAGCAGGATCATCAGGCCATGGCTGGTGGCGCGGCTCAGGAAGGCGCCGAGGCAGGCGATGTGGTGGCTGCGGCGGATGACGACGGTGGCGGTGCCGTAGCGGCGGGCGCGTGGCACGGCCTCGTCGATCGCCGCGGCGGTGAGCCAGACCCCGGGCAGCCGTCGCCCGTCCCAGGTCAGACAGGCGCCGGTGTCGCGAACCACGATCGGATCGCCGCGCGCGGTCATCTCGCCCGAGGCGAGCTCGTCGAGATAGGCCGGCAGCAGAGCGAGGCCGTGCGTGGTGTGCCCCATCAGGTCGGCCTCGACCAGCAGCTCCCCGATCAGCATGGCGCGGCCTTGCTCGATCCCGGCTGCCGTGAGCAGGCGTGCGGCGAGCTCGACAAGCTCTGCGGGCATCGCTCGGGCCTCGGTCATCGCGCGGTCTCCGTCTCGCCTGCGGCCGGCAGCGGCCGTGCGTGCTCACGCGTTCTGGCGGGCACGGCATGCTTCCGCAAGATGGCGGCTTGTGCCCCGACCGGATCGGCGGTCGCGGGAGCGAGCGGGCCCGGCCGCGGTGAGCCCGGCCGCCGGCCCGGTCAGTCGCCGCGGGGCAGGAAGTTGCGATAGCTGGCCCGGTTGCGGCGCGCCCGCCCGGGAAGCTCGGGCAGGCTGTCCACGACCGGCTTCGCCAGCTGGGCGTCGAGCTCCGCGCGGAGATGTGCGAGCCGGCCGTCGAGGACCAGCAGCAGATGGCGCAGACGCGTGCGCTGCGGCCCGGTCAGCTTCGGCTGGGCGAGCCGGTCCAGATAACGCCGTCGCGCCGCCTCGCCGCGCTCGAGCATCGCTTGCAGCATCGCCGCCGGCGGCTGGCTCGGCTCGGCCTCCGCCCGACTTCGGCCCTTCCCAACCATTTTGCACTTTTAGCTTACTATGTCTGAATGATGATCTACCATAACGGCAGCCGCTGTAAATCCGTCCTGGCATGAGATTCGTCACGAAAATGAGCCGCCGCGCGGTGTATGCTGGCCGGCGCGCGGGTCGGTCGGGATGGTGGCGCATGCGAAGGATGCGGCGGAGCATCGTGCTGGTGGTGTGGCTCGGCCTCGCCTGGCCGGGGGCGGCGGCCGCCGGCCGCGTCCTCGACGGCCTCGCCATCGTCCAGGCCGACGGCTCGCTGCGGGTGGCGGGCGAGACGGTCTATCTCTGGGGCGTCTATCTGCCGCGCCTGCAGCGCACCTGCTCGACCATCACCCGGCCGCCGCGCTGCGGCGCGCCCTCGATCCTGGTGCTCGACGACCTGGTCGACGGCTTCGTCCGGTGCGAGGTCGTGCGCGAGGGGCGGAGCGCGGTGCAGGCGGTCTGCACCCAGCGCGGCCGCGACCTGTTCGGGCCGCGCGAGGACATCGCCGCCGACCTGATCCAGCGCGGCTGGGCCCTGGCCGCCGAGGACGCGCCACCCCAGTACCGGGCGCTGGAAGCGCTCGCGAAGTCGCGCGAGGCCGGCCTGTGGGGGCCGAAGATCCTCAATCTCCGCTAGAGCACCCCAATCGTGCGCGGCGGCGCGCCGGCCGGACCGACCATGGCCGGACCGTGCCGTCGCGGCCCATGCCGCGGCCCGGCACCCGCGGCCCCCGCCGCCCGGCGGGGGCGGCCCGGGTTCGGACGTGCCAGGACCGAATTCGTTCGTGCAGAAATGCGCTGCGCGGTCGCTGGGGCGGGTTCGTGTGTGCGCGGGCGGACATCACCCGTAAAGACGGCGCCGGGCGGCTTGGCGTAGCCCGGGTTCGTGCGTGCGCGCGGCACGGGGCTGCATGCGGGTCCGGATGGCATCGTCATGGCTCACCGCTAGGAGCAAATGCCTCGCACCATCTCATGATTCGGCGGCGGAGTCGAGCGGCGTTGACGGGGCGGTAACGGTCTTCGGGCAGACTGCCGGACGGTGGAGCAGGGGCAGCACCGGGACGGGAGCCCGAGCGCAGCGAGGGCGGGCAGGTTCGGGCACCGACGGGCGACGGGCACAGCGAGCCGGATCGGCGTGGCGGGTTCGGACGTGCAAGCGGTGGGTCCGTTCGTGCAGTTCGGCCGTTGCGGGCCGGCGGTCGGGTTCGGACGTGCAGGAAGCGGGTTCGCTCGTGCAGAAAGGCGCTGCGCGGGCGTCGGGCCGGGTTCGCGCGTGCGCGGGCGGAAATCGTTCGTGCAAAAAACGCCGGGCGGCCGCGCGCGGCTCGGGTCGCGCGTGCGCGCGACGGGAGGATGTGTGCGGAGCTGGGCGCCATGGCGGCTCTCGTGGATAGGATTAAAAGTCTTGCACCATGCCATGAACCGGCGGCGGAGTCGAGGGCGGCGTTTGCGGGGCGGCAACGTCCTGGGTGGCGACTTTGGCGCTGTCACACTTACCCCATCTCGTCTCCTAAGTTGCGAGTGCTCCAAACCAGTACTCACAACCCAGGCGCCGGCAGAGCCCGAGCGCCACAGACTACGGAGATAGCGATGTTGGAAGTCCAGAATCACGTCCGCGAACCCGAGTCGGTTCTCGACTGGGCCAAAGACGCGCCCAAGGGTGGGCGTGCCGTCATGAACCGCGTTCTGAAGGAAGGGGCGAGCGTACCCCTCTTTTTCGCGCAGACGCTTATCGCCTCGCTTCGCGACGTTGGGTACAACAACACAACCTCGGCCTTGTGCGAGCACGTCGACAATGCAGTCCAGGCCGGGGCCAGCGAGATCCGCGTCTACTTCCGCCAAGAGGGCAAGAAGGGCGCGTATATCATCGATGCTGCGGTCTACGACAACGGCCGTGGGATGGCTCCCAACGTTCTGAAGGTGGCGACGGCCTTCGGCGGCTCGATGAATTTCAACAATCGGGCGGGCATCGGCCGCTTCGGCATGGGCATGAAGACCGCCGCCTTGAGCATCAGTCCAACAATGGAACTGTACTCGTGGCAGGAGCCGGGCGCGTTTTACAACATGACTCTTGACGTCGAGGAGGTTGGCAAGGAGCGCACAAATGTGGTCGAGTTACCCGATCCAGCTCTCCTTAGCGAGTTGCGGGACGATGTTCTCGATATGCTTTCCCGTCCGATGTCGTTTCCGACCAATGCGGCCGAGCAGGAGCTCTTGATCAACCGTGACGACGATCCGGTGGATTGCCTCGGTTCGTCGGGCACTATCGTGTACATGCCCGAGTGCGACCGACTGAGCTCATCAAAGGCCCGGACGCTCGTCGAGCATGCTGTTCGGGACATGTCGCGCGTCTATCGGCGCGAAATTGCCAAGGGGCTTCGGCTGTATGTCAACAACCGTCTCGTCGAGGCCTTCGACCCAACCTACTCCATGGCCAACGCCCGGCACGTGCGGTTCTTGGAAACGGAGGCCAGGACGAGTCGCTTAATTTTGGGTCGACCGATCGACATTCCCCTCCGAGAGTACGGCGAGGAGACGGACAAGATCACCGTCCGCATTTTCCGCCTGCCTGTCGAGGAATGGTCGCAACTCAGCCGGAAGACGCTTCGCAATGACCTACAGGTCTTCAATGGCATGACGGTTACGATTCTTCGGAATGGACGCGAGGTGTTTGCCGGATCAATGCCGGAGCTGACGTCGAGGCACAGCGTCACGCACTGGTACCGGATCCAGATCGATTTCCCCGGTACCCTCGACGAGGCCTTCGGCGTCGCGTCGAACAAGCAGGGCGTGCGCTTGAAGAACTACGTCATGGAGGCGCTCAAGAAGGAGATCGGCGAGGATATCGCGTCGATCAACGACGAACTTAAGCGTTTCCAGGGACAGCAGGCGAGCGTCCGCGCAGCCGCGCAGCCGACCGCCAGCGAGTTCCGCGCAACCGAGGTCGACCCCTTTCAGGCCAAGCCACTGGCGCAGCTGACGCCAGAGGAGGAAGCGCAGCTCGATCAGAATCTTCGTACTCTCGCCGTGGCTCTGAAGCGGGATGGTGAGACGGACGAACAGGCATTCGAGCGAGTGAAGGCCTCGAACTACTTGATCGAGTTCAAGCACGACGACTACTGGCCCTTCTACCACATCGAGCACAGGTTCGGACGGGTGATCCTAACCCTCAACACCGCGCACCCCTTCTTCACTGAACTCTATGACCCTATCCGCAAGCTCGGCCTGGCGTCGGCGGCGGATGACGACGAGTCGCATGGGGTGCCAGCGGAGTCGCAACGAGGCCCGATTGTGGCGCTGGAGCTACTGCTCCTGTCTCTTGCCAGGACGCAGGGCCTACTCGCGGCCAGCAGCGACGACGCGCGAAAGCTCTTGGAAACGCTCCGCCGTGAGTGGTCGGAGGCGTATCGCGTGCAACTGGCCGGGTGATGGCTCGAGGGGGCGGCTTCGGTCGCCCCTTTACTTGTCGGCGACAAAGGCCGATCTTTAGCTACCAGAGTGGCAAGCGGACGATCGCGATCGCTCCGACCGGGCACAGTGTTCCGGCCGGAGATCCCGAGATCGAAAGCTGGTCTACGCCCATGCACCCCACGGTCCACATCGGCCCGTACAGATCGAGGATATGTAGATGGCGGAGCTCCCGCATCCTTGGGGCGTGTACGCTCAGCAACAGCGCCGGCTCGCTCGTCGACCAACGGTGGACGACTTGGCGTGGGGTTTCGAGTCGAGCTTGAACGTGCTGTGCGCCGGCATGCCGACATTCTCCCACAGCGACGACCTTCGTCGGGCCACAGCCACTGGTGCGCGCCGGGAGCGTCACCGCGCCTCCCTGTGCCGACGACGCGCTTTGGAGGCCGCTGGATCTGCAGATTGGATAGCGCAGGCAGGCCCAGACGGTCGCCACCTTGCTGAGGCCAGGTCGGAACTGCGGCATCTTGCGCGCACCATCCCTGCGGCCGAACTCAACTTACTCGTGTCGATCGGCTGCGGCATGGACCGTGGAGAGGTCGCGTCGGCCCTTTCCATCAAGCCTGAAGCCCTGCGCACTCGATTGAGCCGGGCTCGTCGCCTTGCGGCTAAGGCGCTCGCATTGTAATCGCCATGTCGTCGCGACTAAAGGAACACCTAACATGCTGGAGCTAGGCGCAGCTGACCGAATTCCCGAAAGGCGCGCACAAAGACCAAGGATGTGTTCTTGGTACCTTCAGCTTCCCTACTCCCACTCGATCGTGCCCGGCGGCTCGCCGGTGAAGTCGGCAGTCGTTGCGACGGCGATGGATGGCGCGGTAGTTTGCGGTGAACAGTCGAAGCATCGGTGGATCGGATGGTTGGCGAGCGGGAGCGGGTCGTCGGACTGCTGCGGGCGCGGGCACCCGAACTGCGGGCGCAGGGCGTGTGCGGGCTTGCGCTGTTCGGGTCGGTGGCGCGCGGCGAGGCGCGGGCCGACAGCGATGTCGATCTGCTCGTCGAGCTGGACCAGGACACGAAGCTCGGCTTTCGGGTGGTCGGGCTGCAGGATGATCTGCGCCGCCTGCTCGGGCGAGAGGTGGGGCTGACGTTCGCGCAGCAGCTCCGGCCCGAGTTCCGCGAGCGCATCGCCCCGGACCTCGCGCCGGTGTTCTGATGGTGCCGGACCGCCAGCCGAGGAAGGCGGTTCAGAACCATCACGGTGCCTGTTCCCGCCAAGAATTGAGCAGCGGCACGCCGGTGCCGGCGAAGTCGGCCTCGTTGCGGGTGACCAGGATCAGGCCGTGGACCAGGGCGGTGGCGGCGATCAGCGCGTCGCGGTCGGGGCGGGGATCGGGGACGTGCAGGCGGGCGCAGCGGCGGGCCACTTCCTGGTCCACGGCCAGCACCCGGCCCTGGAAGCGGGCGAGGACCGCCTGCTCCAGCCAGTGCCGCAGCAGCGCGCCTTGGGCGGGGTCGCGGCGCTCGATGCGCAGGACGCCGATCTCCAGCTCCAGGAGGGTGATCGCCGACAGCCAGAACAGGCCGGCCGGGGTCCGCCCGGCCCAGGCGCGGACGGCGGCGTCGGCACGGGGGCCGCGGCGCAGCTCCGAGACGAGGTTGGTGTCGAGGAGGTACATTCAGTCGAGCTCGGCCGGCCGGGCGAGGGCGCCGGCGAGCCGCGGCGGCTCGAACTCGATCGCCTCGCCGCCGGGCATGGCCAGGGCGTCGGCCAGGCTGGGGCCACCGCCGACGAGCCGCTCATAGTCGGCAAAGCTCAAGAGCACGTGCGCCGGCCGGCCGCGGTCGGTGATGATGACCGGACCCTTGTCGGCAGCCTTCTTCGCGCCACCGGCGTCCTGGTTGAACTCTCGGCTGGAGATCGTGGTGACGCTCATGCTCGGCCCCTCTCGCCGCGGATGGCGATCGCGAGCTTATGTAGCAACGTTGCTAGAGAATGTCACTCCCACTCGATCGTCCCCGGCGGCTTGCTGGTGAAGTCGTAGACGACGCGGTTGATGCCCTTGACCTCGTTGACGATGCGGGTGGCGACGCGGCCGAGGAAGGCGGGCTCGAAGGGGTAGAAGTCGGCGGTCATGCCGTCGACGGAGGTGACGGCGCGCAGGGCGCAGACGTCCTCGTAGGTGCGCAGGTCGCCCATCACACCCACGGTCTTGACCGGCAGCAGGACGGCGAAGGCCTGCCAGATGGCGTCGTAGAGGCCGGATGCCCGGATCTCCTCGAGGAAGATGCGGTCGGCCTGCTGCAGGGTGGCGACTCGGTCGGGCGTGATCTCGCCGGGGATGCGGACGGCGAGGCCGGGGCCGGGGAAGGGGTGGCGGCGGACGAAGGGCTCGGGCAGGCCGAGCTCGCGGCCGAGCTCGCGCACCTCGTCCTTGAACAGCTCGCGCAGGGGCTCGACCAGGGCCAGGTTCATGCGCTCGGGCAGGCCGCCGACATTGTGGTGCGACTTGATGGTGACCGAGGGGCCCTTGAAGGAGACGCTCTCGATCACGTCGGGATAGAGGGTGCCCTGGGCGAGGAAGCGGATGCCGTCGAGCTTCGCGGCCTCGGCGTCGAACACGTCGATGAAGGTGGCACCGATGGTCTTGCGCTTGGCCTCGGGGTCGGAAGTGCCGGCGAGCTTGCCGAGGAACAGGGGCCCGGCCTCGACGTGGATGAGCGGGATGTTGAAGTGGCCGCGGAACAGGTCGACCACCTCGCGCGCCTCGCCGAAGCGGAGCAGGCCGGTGTCGACGAAGACGCAGGTGAGCTGGTCGCCGACGGCCTCGTGGATGAGCAGGGCGGCGACCGCGGAATCGACGCCGCCGGAGAGGCCGCAGATCACGCCGCCTGTGTCCACCTGCTCGCGGATGCGGTCGATCGCGTGCTCCTTGTAGGCGTGCATCGACCAGTCGCCGGAGAGGCCAGAGATGCGGAACAGGAAGTTCTGCAGCACGGCAGAGCCGATCGCGGTGTGGACCACCTCGGGGTGGAACTGCACCCCATAGAAGCGGCGGTCCTCGTCGGCGATGGCGGCGAAGGGCGAGGTGTCGCTCCGGGCGATCACCCTGAAACCTCTGGGGATGGCCACGACCCTGTCGCCGTGGCTCATCCAGACGGTCGAGCCCTGGCCGGGCGCCAGCACGCCCTCGAACAGCGGCGAGGGGTGGTCGAGGTGGATCTCGGCGCGGCCATACTCGCGGTGGGAGGAGGGCTCGACCCGGCCGCCGAGCTGGGCGCACATGGTCTGCTCGCCATAGCAGACGCCGAGCACCGGCACGCCGAGCTCGAACACCGCCGGGGGTGCCCGCGGGCTCTCCGCCGCGTGGGTCGAGGCCGGGCCGCCGGAGAGGATGACCGCGGCCGGGGCGAAGCTGGTGACGAACAGGTCGTCCACGGTGCAGGGGTGGATCTCGCAGTAGACGCGGTGCTCGCGCACGCGGCGCGCGATCAGCTGGGTGTATTGCGAGCCGAAATCGAGGATCAGGACGCGCTCGGTCATGGCCGCTTTTAGAGCGGCGAAGGTCAGCCGTCGAGCCAGGCGGCGAGCTGGCGCGTCACCGCCTCCGGGCGCTCGAGCGGCGCCAGATGCCCGCAGCGGGGGAGCAGGACGAGCGTGGCGTCGGGGATGGAGGCGGCCATCTCGAGCTGGAGCTCGGGCGGGGTGACCTGGTCCTCGCGGCCGGCCAGGACCAGGGTCGGGCAGGCGATCGCGGACAGGCCCGGGCGGCTGTCGGGGCGGCGCATGATCGCCATCTGCTGACGCAGGAAGGCATCCTTGCCGGTGCTCTCGGCCATGGCCTGGACGGTGCCGGTGATCCGGGGGTCGCTCATTGCGTCCGGGGCCAGGAACAGCGGCAGCAGGCGGGGCGTGACGCCCTTGAACTCGCCCTGCTCGGCGAGCTGCATCAGGCCGCGGCGGCGCGCCCTGGCCTGCTCGGTGTCGGCGCGCGCCTGGGTGTCGAGGAGCGCCAGGCGGCTGACGCGCTCGGGCGCGCGGCGCAGGATCTCGAACGCGACATAGCCGCCCATGGACAGGCCGGCCAGCGCGAAGCGGGCCGGGGCGGCGGCGAGCACCCGCTCGGCGAGGGCCGCCACCGAATCAGCGGCGGTGAGGTCGGCGACCAGGACGTCGCCCAGCGCCTCCAGCGCCGGGAGCTGGGCGGCCCACAGGCGATGGTCGCAGAGCAGCCCGGACAGAAGGACGATCGCCTGGGTCATGGCGGCGCTCCTCAGCGGATCAGCCGGCTGAGCTCCCGGAAGGCGGGGGTGCCGGCCGCACCCAGCCATTCGAACACCACCATCTCGCTGTCCACCACGGCAATGCCGGCGGCGGCCATGCGCTCCAGGCCGAGGCGCCTGCGCTCGGGCGAGCGCGACGCGACCGCGTCGGCGACCACGGCCGGGCGGAAGCCGCACGGGCCGAGGTCGAGCGCGGTCTGCAGCACGCAGACATGGGTCTCCATGCCGCAGAGGACGATCTGTCGCCGGCCCAGGCTCTCGAGATGGGCGAGGATCGCCGGGTCGCGCATGGCGGAGAAGGTGGTCTTGGCGAAGACGCGCGCGGTACGGGGCAGGGGCAGGCGCCCGTCGGTGTGGCCGAGACCCTGCGGGTACTGCTCGCTGACCACGATCGGTACCTCCAGGCGCTCCGCGGCCGCGAGCAGGATCGCGGCGCGCGCGATGGTGGCCTCGGGATCGGGCATGGCCGGCGCCAGCCGGGTCTGGACGTCGACAATGAACAAAGCACCATCTCGAGCGTCGAGCAGCATCGCAGAGTCTCCTGGTCCAGTCGTGGCGCGGGCGCGACCATCGCGAGGATTCGCCGCGCAAGCACCGGGATTTGTTGACTTCGACGGTGCGATCCCTACATGCACCGCGAACTCACACATGTCATCGGTACCTCTTCCTTGATCACCACTGACCCTGCCCCGGTCGCCTTCACCGACCTGGGTCTCGACGACGACATTCTCAAGGCGATCGCCGACGTCGGCTACGAGACGCCGACGCCGATCCAGGCTGGCGCCATCCCCGACGTGCTGGCCGGGCGCGACGTGATCGGCATCGCGCAGACCGGGACCGGCAAGACCGCCTCCTTCGTCCTGCCGATGCTGCACATCCTGGCCAACGGCCGGGCCCGGGCGCGGATGCCGCGCTCGCTGATCCTCTCGCCGACGCGTGAGCTCGCGACCCAGACGGCCGAGAATTTCGAGCTCTACGGCAAATATCTCAACCTCAGCATGGCGCTGCTGATCGGCGGCGTCGGCATGGGCGACCAGGAGAAGGCGCTCGAGAAGGGCGTGGACGTCCTGATCGCGACCCCCGGCCGCCTGCTCGACTGGTTCGACCGCGGCAAGGTGCTCCTGGGCGGCGTCAACGTGGTCGTGCTCGACGAGGCCGACCGCATGCTCGACATGGGCTTCATGCCCGATGTCGAGCGCATCCTGAGCCTGCTCACCGGCCGCCGGCAGACGCTGCTGTTCTCCGCCACCATGCCGCCGGGCGTGCGCCGGATCATCGAGCGCTTCCTCAACCAGCCCAAGACCATCGAGGTGTCGCGGCCGGCCACCACGGTCGACGCGGTCGATGCGGTCCTGGTCCCGGTGCCGGGTGGCGAGCTCAAGCGTCGGGCGCTGGTGCGGCTGATCGCCCAGCAGGACGTCTCCAAGGCGATCGTGTTCGCCAACCGCAAGCGCGACGTGTCCAGCCTCAACCGCTACCTGCAGGGCGTAGGGCTGAACGCACGCGACATCCACGGCGACCTCGAGCAGGTGCACCGGCAGGCGACCCTCGACGCGTTCAAGGCCGGCGAGGTCGACTTCCTGGTCGCGACCGACGTGGCCGCGCGCGGCCTCGACATCTCCGACATGCCGGTCGTGATCAATTTCGACGTCCCCTACGACACCGATGGCTACGTCCATCGGATCGGCCGCACCGGTCGCGCCGGCAAGAGCGGTCGCGCCTTCACCATGGCGACGGTCGAGGAGGGTAAGGCGGTCGCCAGCATCGAGAAGCTGATCGGCAAGCCGATCCGCCGGCTCGAGCTGCCGGGTGCGGAGGCCGAGGCGGAGGAGCCGGCAGCCGAGCGGCGCCGGCCCGCGCGCGCACCCCGCCGCAACGAGGCGGTGGTCGAGGAGGAGCAGCGCCCGGCACCGCGCGCCCGCCGCGCCGAGCGCCAGCCGACGGCGGCCCGAGCCGAGCACCAACCAGCAGCGCCCCGCGCCGAGCGCCAGCCGGCGGCGGCCCGACCCGAGCCGCGCCGCCCGGCGCCCCGGCCCGAGGCGCCCGAGGCGCCGGTCATCGCCTTCGGCGACCACACCCCGCGCTTCCTCCTGCGTCCGGCGCCGGTCGCGGCTGCGCGCGCCAAGGCCTCGGCCGGCTGATGCAGACCATCTTCGTCATGGTCAAATGCGAGCTGGGCCGCGCCTACGAGGTGGCCGACGCGGCGGTGCAAACGGTGGAGCAGGTCTCGGAGGTCTACTCGATCTCCGGCCAGTACGACCTGATCATGAAGTTCCATCTCGACCAGGAGGTGGATGTCGGCCGCTTCGTCACCACGAGCGTGCAGACCCTGCCTGGGGTGAAGGACACCTTCACCCTGATCAGCTTCAAGGCCTTCACCTGAGGCCGCTGCCGTGAGCGACGGGCCGGCCCCACCGCGGGTGCGCATTCTCGCCCGCGAGCGGCTCCATGACGGCTTCTACCGGTTCGACCTGCTCTCGCTGGAGCATGAGCGCTTCGACGGGAGCTGGACCGGACCCCTGCGACGGGAGCTGCTGGTGCAGCGGCCAGCCGTCGCCGTCCTGCCCTACGATCCCGTGACCGACCGCGTGGTGCTGGTCGAGCAGTTCCGCGCCGGCTGCATCGACGGGCCGGGCGAGCCCTGGCTGGTCGAGGTCGTGGCCGGACTCGCCGAGCCGGACGAGACGTCGGAAGCGGTGGCCCGGCGCGAGGTCCGGGAGGAGACCGGCCTCGACACCGGCCGGATCGAGTTCGTCTGCCGCTATCGGGCGAGCCCCGGCGGCACCAGCGAGCAGGTCGACGTCTGCGTGGCCGAGGTCGCCGCACCGGCCGAGGGCGGCCTGTTCGGTGCCGCCCACGAGGGCGAGGACATCCGCACCCACGTGGTCACGGCGGCCGAAGCCTTCGCCATGGTGCGCGACGGGCGCATCACCGCCGCCAACAGCATCGTCCCGATCCTGTGGCTCGAGCTCAATCGCGAGAGACTGCGGCGGGAGTGGAGCCGGCAGCCGGGCTGAGCAGGTCGGCAGGCTCCGGCACGTTGCCGGCAGCTGCCGGTCGGGCGTCTAAGCTGCAAGAAGGTTCCGCGGCCGGGGAGGGACTCGCGTGAGCGATCACGATCCTCGCTGCTCATCCCGGGATCGCCCCGACGCGCGCGTGATGCACTTCGACGCCGTTGTTCCCGCTCTGGGCGAGATGGCCCGCCTGACACACACGATGGACTGGTCCGCGACCGCGGTCGGACCCATGGCCGACTGGCCGCCGAGTCTGCTCCGCGGTCGAGATCATGCTCGCCTCCCGCTACCCGATGCTGATCTGGTGGGGGCCGGAGCTGATCCAGTTCTACAACGACGCCTACACACCAGTGATGGGCGCACGCCACCCGTGGGGCCTCGGCAAGCCCGCCCCGGTGATCTGGTCCGAGGCCTGGCCAACCGTCGGCCCGCTGGCCGAGGCGGTGATGCGCGACGGTGTCTCGACCTGGAATGAACGTCTCCAGATCGTCATGACCCGGAATGGCTACCAGGAGGAGGTCTACATGACCTTCTCCTATAGCCCGATCCGTGGCGAGGACGGCGGGATCGCCGGCCTTTTCTGCGCCTGCGCCGAGGAGACGCAGCGCGTGCTCGGCGAGCGTCGCCTGCGCGCCCTTCGTGACGTTGCCGGTGCCACGGTCGAGGCCAAGACGGTGGGAGAAGCCGGCGCAACGGCCTGCGCTTCGCTGGCAGCCGCTCCGCACGACCTGCCCTTCGCGCTGCTCTACCTTCTCGACGCCGGCGAGCGCACCGCGACGCTGGTGGAGCTGGCCGGCGACATCAGACACGGCACGCCGGCGGCGTCCGCGCACATCGAGCTTACCGAGGACGAACACTCGCCCTGGCGGCTGGCGGAAGTGCTCCGCACCCGGAAGCCCCTCGTGCTGGACGATCTGGCGGCGCGCTTCGATTCCCCGCTCACGGGCCGCGCCTAGCCGGAGCCGGTCGAGCGGGCCGTCGCCCTGCCGCTGGCGCGCCCCGCCCATGACACCCTCGCCGGTTTCTTGGTGGCCGGCGCGAGCCCGCGCCTAGTGTTCGACGAAGGCTATCGCGACTTTCTGGAGCTGCTTGCCGGCCAGGTGTCGACCGCGATCGCCAATGCGCGAGCTCACGAGGAGGAGCGCCGGCGCGCCGAGGCTCTGGCCGCCATCGACCGCGCCAAGACGCTGTTTTTCTCCAACGTCAGCCACGAGTTCCGCACCCCGCTCACGCTGATGCTGGGGCCACTCGAAGAGACGCTCGCGCGCCACCGGATTTCCGACGAGGATCGCCAGCATCTCACGACCGCGCATCGGAACGGCCTGCGCCTGCTGCGACTGGTGAACTCGCTCCTCGACTTCAGTCGCGTCGAGGCCGGCCGCGCGCAGGCGGTCTACGAACCGACCGACCTCGCAGCGCTGACCGCGGACCTCGCGAGCAGCTTCCGGTCGGCCTGCGAGAAGGCGAATATCTCGCTCAAGGTCGATTGCCAGACGCTCGCCGGGCCGGTTCACGTCGACCGGGACATGTGGGAGAAGATCGTCCTCAATCTCGTCTCAAACGCGTTCAAGTTCACTTTCGAGGGCGAGATCGAGGTCAGGCTGCGATCGGCGGACGGAAACCGGGCGGCCGAGCTGACGGTGCGTGACACCGGCGTCGGCATCCCGAATGCGGAGCTGCCGCGCGTCTTCGAACGGTTTCACCGCGTGGCGGACGCTCGTGCTCGGACCCACGAGGGCGGCGGCATCGGTCTCGCTCTGGTCCAGGAGCTGGTCAGACTTCACGGCGGCACGGTCATGGTCGCCAGCATCGATGGTGAGGGCACGTCGTTCCTGGTGCGCGTACCGCTGGGAACCGCACATCTGCCGGCAGAGCGCATCGGTGCCATCAGGACGCTCGCCTCGACAGCGACACACGCCGAGGCGTTCGTCGAGGAGGCCCTACGGTGGTTGCCGGACGCCACGGATGAGGCGGCGCTCGACCACGCGCTCGGGCCGGATGCGCCCGACGTCCCTGCGTCAGGCACCAATCCGTACGTGCCGACGGCTCGCGCCGCTGGATGCTGCTTGCCGGGCGCGACCTCGGTGATGGCACGATCGCGGAGTTCTGCATCGACATCACCGACCGCAAGCGCGCCGAGGCGGCGCTGCGCGCGAGCGAGGCCCTGCGCGCGAACGAGCAGCGCCTTGCGGTCGAGCTGGCGGATGCCAAGGCACTCCAGAGGGTCAGCACAGAATTGATTCCGGGACAGCAGCCTGAAGTCCTTTATGCGCGCATCCTCGACGCTGCAACGAACGTGATGAAGTCCGATGCCGCCAGCATTCAGATACTCGATGTAGATGAGGTCGCACTCCAGCCCCTAGCCTGGAAGGGACTTCACCCCGACGCGACGGAGTTCTGGCGATCGGTCGATGCTACTTCCGACAGTAGCTGCGGACGGGCTCTCGCCACGAACATGCGTATCGTCGTCACCGATATGGAGCGTTGCGACTTTCTCCGTGGAACGCGGGACCTGGACGAGTATCGACGCTGCGGTCTGCGCGCCATGCAGTCGACGCCGCTGGTTTCGCGCGCAGGACGTCCCCTCGGCATGATCTCCACGCACTGGAGCCATATGCACCAGCCCTCCGAACGGGATCTGAGCCTGTTCGATGTGCTGGCGCGGCAGGCGGCAGATCTGGTCGAGCGTCTACGCAGCGAGGTCGCGCTCCGAGAGAGCGAGGAACGGTTTCGACAATTCGGCGAGGCATCGGTCCGACGTGCTCTGGATCAGGGACGCCGAGACGCTCCGCATGGAGTATGTCAGCCCCGCCTTCGCGACGGTCTATGGCGTCCAACCGGCCAAGACCATGCACGGCGACACGCTGCGTGGCTGGATCCGGCGGATCCACCCAGGGGACCGCGAGCGCGTGCGCGACGCCTTGCGGCGGGTGCGTCGCGGCGAGCGGGTCGAGCACGAGTACCGCATCCGCCAGTCGGACGGGCAGGTGCGCTGGCTCCACAATGCCGACTTCCCACTTCTGGACGCCGCAGGCCGGGTGCAGCGGATCGGCGGCATCGCGCAGGACGTCACCGAGGAGAAATCGGCGGCGGAGCGGCAACGGCGCCTGACCCGCGAGCTCGATCACCGGGGGAAGAACACCATCGCGCTGATCGACGCGATGGCCATGCAGACCGGCGAGAGCGCCACCCACATCTCAGGCTTCCTCGCCGCGTTCACGGGCCGCCTGCGGGCGCTCGCGACGGCGCACGATCTGCTGGCCCGAGCCGACTGGGCCGGCACGGCGCTGCCCGAGATCATTCGATCGGCGCTGGCCGCTCACTGGAACGGCGATGAGCGGATCGCCGTCACGGCCGAAGACATTCGCCTGCGGCCTTCCGCGACGGAGAGCCTGACCATGGCACTGCACGAGCTGGCGACGAATGCAGCCAAATACGGGTCGATGTCGTCCCGCACCGGTCGGGTCGCGTTGGAGGGGCGGATCGCGCAGGCAATCTCATGCTGTGCTGGCAGGAGACGGGTGGACCGCCGGTCGCGGGGCCGCCTGCCACGACCAGCGTAGGCATGTCGCTGCTGACCGAGGTGCTGGAGTACGAGCATCGGGGCCGGATCTCGCTCGACTGGCGCCGGACGGGGCTGACCTGCACCATCCGCCTGCCGTTGGACGAGGTCGTCGCGGTTCCGCCGCGGGCCGAGACAGCCGATCGCGCCGCCGAAAACCTCCGAGCTCAGCCCTTGCCCGAGCGCGGCCAAGCATCGCCCGCGCTCAGGGCGTCGAGCTCGGTCAGGTAGTCCCGGATCTGCCTGAGCTGCTTCCAGTTGTCGACGATGAGCGGCGAAGCGGTCGGCATCTCCTGGTTCGAGTCGGGACACTCGACCTGCATCGGCGACGGGGCCGCCATGGCTTCCTTCAATCCGCGCCGCAGGCCTGTCGGCTCGAACGGCTTCTGCACCCGCGGGAACTGCTGCCAGAACGGTGGCAGGGCGCGGGCGCTTTAGCCGGTGGCGAACACGAGCGGCACGCGTCGCCAGAGCAGGGCACGGGCGAGCGGGTAGACTGGCTCTCCCTTCAGGTCGATGTCGAGCACCGCGGCGTCGAGAGTGTCCAGCTCCTGCTGCAGCAGACGGAACCCGTCCTCCAGCGCGGTGGCCGGACCCACCGCCTCGCAGCCCAGCTCCCGCAGCAGCGTCGCGAGACGCCGTGCCACCATGAACCGATCCTCGACGACGAGCACCCGCAGGCCGTAGCCCGGCGTGGGCGGTGATCCGCCGTGCTTCATGCTCGATTCCTCCCGAACCCGGCATAGAGCCGGCCCGGCACGCCGTCGGTGACGCGGCTCGGGCGAACAGGGTCCGAGGCGATGAAGGCCGGCAGCGACACCTGCTCGGCCGAGGCGGGTCGGCCGGTCACACCCGTTCCGCGCCGCCGAGCTGCCTGCGGCTGCGGGCCACGGCGTCACGCGTGGTGCGCACATCCTGATCATCCCGGCGCATCGTCTGCCGCGCCCGCTCGATCATCAGGCGGCTGGTGACGAGCTGCCGGCGCGTGGTCGCGACGACGAGGGCCGAGTCGGCGAGC
>JBFWWD010000079.1:0-21542 GCA_050246385.1 Geminicoccaceae bacterium | reverse complement strand
CGGCCGGCTCGTGCAGACGGTCGGCGGCGATCCGCAACCGGCAGACGAGCCCGGTCTCGCGCCATTCGAGGGCCGCCTCTCCGCCGAGCTGACCGCGCGCGGCGGCTTCGAGGAGCCTTGAGCCGAAGCCGGACCGCTCGGGCGGCGCGCCGATCCGCGGCCCGCCCGTCTCCGTCCAGACCAGCAGGAACGAATGGCCCTGCAGGCCCCAACGCACGTCGACGCGGCCTCCGGAGGTCGAAAGGGCACCATATTTGGCGGCGTTGGTCGCAAGCTCGTGCAGGCATAAGGACAAGGGCTGCACGGCGTCCACCTTGAGCATCGCCGGTGGACCCGTCAGAGCGACGCGCCCGGTCGGAAGATAGGCGGCCAGCTCGTCCTCCAGGAGGGAAAGCAGAGCGCCGCCGGTCCAGCGACCGTGGGCGAGGAGGGTGTGGGCGCGCGCCAGGGCGGCGATCCGGCCCTCGATCGCCTTGGCGAACTCGGCGGGTCGCTCGGAACGGGTGAGACGCACCAGGCTCTGCACCACCGCCAGCGCGTTCTTGGCGCGGTGATCGACCTCGCGCGCGAGCAGCGCCTGTTGCTCCTCGGCTTCCTTGCGGGCCGTGATGTCCAGGCTGATGCCCAGCATCCGCTCGGGCCGACCCTCCGCATCACGCACCAGATGGCCCCGACTGACCAGCCAGCGGACCCGGCCGTCCGGCAGCGCCACGCGATATTGCGTGTCGACATCCTCTCGCTGCGCCACCGCCGCCTCGACGGCGAGACGGAGCAGCGCACGGTCGTCGGGATACACGGCTGCCCGCCAGCACTCATAGGTGATCGGCCCGACCTCCGGATCCAGGCCGTGCAGTCGGTAGTTCTCCTCCGACCAGCGCGCCTGGCCCGAGACGATGTCCCACTCCCAGGTTCCAACGCCCGCCGCCTGCTGCACCAGGCGCATGCGCGCCTCGCTCTCCCGCAGGGCATCGATCGCGCGCTTCTCCTGGTCGGCGTCGGCGATCACCACGGTTGCGCCGACGATCGCACCGCCTGCGTCGCGAGACGGCAGGGCCGCGACCCGGGTCCAGACCGGGCCGCGCGTCGCGTCGCCCTTGAACAGCAGCTCCTCGCCGGGCCAGACCCGCTCGCCACGCAAGGCCCGCGCGGCTGGGAAATCGTGCGGCTCGACCAACCGCCCGGTGTCGTCGTGCGCCTCCCAATCACCGACGCGCGCGATTCCGGCCGAAGGGAGCAGCGCCGGCGCATACCGCTGATAGACCGCGTTGCCGACCACGGTGCGTCCGGTACGGTCGATCAGGGCCACGCCGATCGGCAACGCCTCGAGGACCGCGGCAAACCGCCGCTCGCTGGCGCGCATACTGGCGGTCCGCTCCACGACCCGCGCCTCGAGATGCCGATTGGCGGAGCGAAGCGTCGCAACTGCCTGCTGGTGCTGTCGGGCCAGCGCCGCAACGATCAGCGCCGTGATCGCCGAGATCACCAGAAACAGCTGCAGCATCACCTGCGTGTGCTGCTGCGACTCGGCGAAGCCGGCGAACTGACTCGCCCCGACGGCGGTGAATAGAGCGGTGAGGAGGGCGAGGACCATGAGCGCGGCCGCGGCACCCCTCACCTGGAAGCGGACAGCGGCCCAGAGCAGTGCCGGCATGATGACGAAGGCGAACGGCAGGGCACCGCTCAGGGTCAGCACACTGACGCCGATGAAGATCACGGCCAGGATCGTGGCCTCGCCGAGGCGGAGGAGGCCCAAGCGGGCGAGCTCTCGCCGGCTTCCGGGCACGACAAGGCAGATCGGCGCGAACACGAGAACGCCCGTCGCATCACCGATCCAGAACAGGGGCCATGCCGAGACGAAGGACTGCATCCCGAACCAGGCGAGGGCGGCACTGCTCACCGTGGCGTTCAACACGGGCGCCACGGCGGCGCCGAGGCAGATCAGGGCCAGCACCTCGCGCAGGGATTCCAGACGGACCGGACGCGTGCAGAAGCGGCCGATCAGCCAGGCACCGGTCACCGCCTCGAGCGTGTTGCCTGTGCTGATCAGCATCGCTACCGGCACGGGATTGTGGAACCACAAGGCGTCGGCGGCGAACTCGGCCGCCAGCGCAGCGCCGATCCACCAAATCCAGGCAGGAACGGGGCTCAGCAGCAGGGCCGCGACGAACAGGCCGCTCGGCGGCCAGATCGAGATGCCGGAGCCCGGCACGATCGCCATGAGCTGCGCATAGCCGGCCGCCAGGACATAGGCCGCGGCGAACAGCACCAGCCAGACGGGGCGCGGCCGGCGCGGCGGGCCGCCCGACATTTCGCGGTCGCCCGGGTCGCCGAAAGCGTCCGAAGGTTCCGCCACCATGCTCAATCCATGGCGCCACCCGGCCGGGAGGCCGGCAGCAGCTCGGGCCGGAAGAATAGCGGACCGACGCAGGATGTGTCAGCCGATACCAGGCGCGGGCACCTCGAGCTTTGCCGCCAGCGCATCGAGCAGAGGCGCCTCCCGCGGCAGGTCGAGCTGGGCGGCGATTCTTCGCGCGGCGTTCAGGTGCTCGCAGGCCCTGTCACGGTCGGCCGCCATCAGGCTGCCTGCCAGCAGCCGCAGGGCGGTGACCTCGAAGGCGCGGTGGCCGTGCGTGATGGCATGCTCACGGGCCGCCGCCGCTGTTGCCGAGGCGTCGCGATGCTCCGCCGACAAGAGCGCCTCCGCCTTGACCAGCAGCGCATAGCTGCCCGCCCAGGAGAGATGCATCTCACGGCACTCCCGGACCACGTCGTCCAACTGGCTGATCGCTTCGTCGGGCCGGCCGGACAGGAGGCTCGCATGGGCGAGAAAGGCGAGCTGCACGGCCGGCACCATGCGCAGGCCGGTCCGTCGGCCATAATCGAGATTGGCCTCGATCAGCGGCAGGGCCGCGCTGGCGTCGCCCTTGGCGAGCAGGATGGCGGCCAGATGCTGATTGGCGACCTGGAGGTCCCAGGCGCTTCCCGCCTCCACGGCAACGGCCCGGGCCTCGTTCCCCCGCCGCAGCGCCTCTTCCCACCGCCCGAGCTGACCGAGCGCATGACCGAGCACCGCCAGCGCCTCGACCGCGAGCAGGCCGCTGCTGCCGACCGCCGCGATGCGCAGGCCATTTCGACAGGTGTCGGCGTCGATCGCGAGCTCGGCCACCGCGGCCCGGTGGTCGCCCGCGGCGAGATGCGCGAGTCCGAGGGCAAAACGCGCCATCGCAGCGAGGTTCGCGTCGCCGACGATGGCGGCGATCCGCACCGCCTCCTGCCCATAGCGGACGGCACGCCGCGCATGGCCGCCGTACATCGCCTCGACATGCGCCCGCTGCGCCCTGAGCTGACCGCTCAATCGCGTCATGCCGAGCCGCCCGGCGCGGCTCTCGGCCTCCCGCAGCTCCGCCATCAGGCGCGGCATGTCGCCGGTGGCGAGATGGGCCCAGCCACGGGCGCGGCGCAGATCGATGATCGCGACCTCGGCCGTGGGATCGCCGGCCAGCCGGTCGCCGGCGGCGATGGCCTTGGCCGCCAGCGCCAGGCCCTCGGCATTGGCACCCCGCTCCAGCGCCGCACGAGCGGCGGCGCCATAATGGTGCAGAGCCTTCGCCCAGGCCTCCGCTGCAGCGGCATGGCGCGCCACCTCCTCGGCCCCTGCCGTCACCACACCGCGTTCCAAGGCCGCGAGGACGCGTGCGTGCACCGCCCGGCGCCGACTCCTCAGCACGCTCTCGTAGGCGACGTCGCGGACCAGGGCGTGCTTGAAGCGATAGACCGCCCCGGATGCCGCGCCGCGGCGCAGCAGCAGCTCGGCGGCGCACAGCCGGTCGAGCTGACCGGCCAGTTCCGACTGGTCCAGATCGACGATGGCCGCCAGAAGCGCGTGGTCGAACTCGCGCCCGAGACAGGCGGCGATCTGGGCGAGCTCCTTGGCGTCCGCCAAGCGGTCGAGCCGCGCCATCAGGGCATCGTGCAGCGAGAGCGGAACCCCGATCTCACCGTCGACGCCGTCGGCTCGCTCGGTGAATGCCTTCGCCAGCTCCTCGACGAACAACGGCACGCCGTCGGTCCGGGTCGTCACGGCATCCAGCAGCCCGGGCGGGGGCGGGCCAGGGTGCGCGAGCAGACCCGCGATCATCTCGCCGACGGCGGCGCGGCTCAGCCGACCGAGCGTCAGGCGCAGCAGATGCGGCTGGTCCGGCAGGGCCGGCAGCTCTTCGCTCCGACCGGCGATCACGAGCAGCAGGGGCGCGTCCGCCATAACGCTCAGCAGCAGCCGCAGCAGCTCGACCGTCGTCGGATCGGCGCAATGAGCATCGTCGACGATCAGCAGGAGCGGCCGCTCCGACGCCTGGGCAAGCACATGCTCGGCCAGAGCCCGCAGGGTGCGCTGGCGCTCCACGTTCGCGCCGGGCCGAGCGGCGACCGGCACCTCTCGAGTGGTGCCGATGGGCGGCAGGATCCGGGCCGGATCGAGCCCGTGGCCACGGAGACGCTCCTCCAGCGCCGTCATCCCCTGACTGCGGGCCAGCGCCTGCACGAACGGCCAAAGCGTGCTGTCGGTGTGGAACGGCGAGCACTGCCAGTGCAGCTCGCGCGCCGATCCGGCGGCGGCGAGATCTCGCAAGGCGAGAAGAAGGCGGGTCTTGCCGATGCCGGCCTCGCCGGCGAGCAGGACCGCCTGTCCCTTGCCCTCGCAGGCGAGGCGCCATCGCGCCGCGAGCAACGCCAGCTCCTCCCGGCGCCCGACCAGCGGCGGGCCCGACCCATCGGGCGAGCCGCGACCCGCCTCGGCCGGGCCGCGCACCTGCCAAGCCGTAATCCGCTCGCCGAACCCGCGTGCGGCCAAGCCGTCGACCCGATCGAGCTCGAAGCTGCCGGCCAACAGCCGGCGGGTGGCGTCGGCCACCAGGACGGCGCCGGGCGGGGCCAGCGACTGGAGCCTCGCGGCGAGATTCGGCGTCTCGCCGATCACCGCGGCTTCCTGCGCCGCACCCTCGCCGACGAGGTCGCCGACCACGACCAGGCCGGTGGCGATCCCGACCCGCGCCGCCAGGGGCTCGCCACGCGGGCCGCGCAATGCGGCCACGGCCCTCGTGGCCGCGAGCCCGGCCCTGACCGCGCGCTCGGCCTCGCCTTCGTGCGCACGCGGCCAGCCGAAATAGGCCAGCACGCCGTCACCCATGAACTTGGCGACATGCCCGTCGAGACGGCCGATCTCGCCCGCCACGGCGCTCTGATAGCGGCGGATGAGCTCGCGCATGTCCTCGGGATCGAGACGCCTGGCCAGACCGGTCGAGTCGACCAGATCGACGAACATGATCGTGAGCGGCCGCCGCTCGGCGCCGGACCGCGTCGATCGCCACGCCCGGGATGCACGGCCGCCACGCAGAGCCGCGATCGCGTTCAGCAGCTTGCGCCGATGCCCGACCGAAACCACACCGATGGCGGCGAGGTCCTCCGCGGTGAGCGTCGCCAGCAGCTCGGCGTCGACCGCGTGCGCTGCGAACGCGTCGGCATATCGCGCGAGGCCGAGCCCGGCGAGCCACTCGGCGACGTCCATCCCTGCCATCCGTTTGTCGCGATGCCCAGGTGGACGATACTATCTCGGAACCGGCTCCGGGGCGATCCGGGAATTGGACCAAAACGGGAACATCGTCGACATCGCCCGTCGGGATCTGGGGCGATGCGGGCCGGCCGCGAGCGGCCGACCCCATGCTGCAGGACGGTCAGGCCGCCTTCAGCAGCACCTGCTCGAGGCGGCGGCTGGCCTCGGCCTCGTCGATCCGCTCGATCGCGGCCACCTCGCGGGCGAGACGCTCGAGCGCGGCACGGTACATCTGACGCTCGCTGTAGGACTGCTCGGCGTCCTCCGCCTTGTGCAGCTCGCGCACCACCTCGGCGATCGACACCGGGTCACCGGAATTGATCTTCGCCTCGTATTCCTGAGCGCGCCGGCTCCACATCACGTTGCGGCGCGGCCGGGTGCGGATCTTGAGGGCCTCGAGCGCGGAGCTGATCTTCTCGCGTGAGCTGAGCTTGCGCATGCCCGACTTGCCAGCCTTGTCGACGGGCACGCGCAGGATCAGCCGCTCGTTCTCGAACGAGACCACATACATCTCCAGCGCCATCCCGGCGATGCTCTGACTCTCGATGCCGGTGATGCGGCCCACGCCGTGGCTCGGATAGACGATGTAGTCTCCGGCAGCGTAGGCGTGCTTCTTGATTGCCATCAGGCCAAGTCTCCTGAAACGTGTCGGCCGCGCCCAAAGGGCGCGCCACCATCCGGTCCGGCCGTGGCGCGGTCACCGCCACCTGCCCTCGGGCCGCCTAAGCGGCAGGGTCCGATCGGGTGCGGCATGACGCTGACGAGGCGCTGGCTCGGGTAGCTTACGACGGACGAGGCACCCCTCGCCCGCTATGTGTGATTATTAGCACAAATTGTGGCAAAAGGCCAGCGTCACGAACCGACTACTCGGCTGCAGGTTCGGCCACGGCAGGAGTGTCGGAGTGTCGCACCCCCGAACGGGCAGCCTAGCTGCCGCCCGGCTCGGGCGAGAAGTACTTTTCGAACTTGCCTTCCTCGCCCTTGAACTCGTCGGCGTCGTCGGGCGGCGGCCGTTTGCGGGTGATGTTCGGCCAGGAGTTCGAGTAGTCGCGATTGAGCTCGAGCCATTTCTCGGCCGCGGTCTCGGTATCCGGCAAAATCGCATCGGCCGGGCATTCGGGCTCGCACACGCCACAGTCGATGCACTCGTCCGGATTGATCACCAGCATGTTCTGCCCCTCGTAGAAGCAGTCCACGGGACAGACCTCGACGCAGTCCATGTACTTGCATCGGATGCAGGCTTCGGTGACCACGTAGGTCATCGATCTCTCCGCTCGAAAAACCGTGCCGGGAATCCGCCACAACGGCCGGCGGCAGCGGACCATATCCACGCTCCCGGCGTGGGACCAGGGGCTATTCAGCCGCGCCGGCCAAACAGTCGCTCGACGTCCTCGCGCCTGAGCTCGATATAGGTCGGCCGGCCGTGGTTGCACTGGCCGGAATGCGGCGTGGCCTCCATTTGCCGCAGCAGCGCGTTCATCTCCTCGACCGACAGTCGCCGCCCGGCGCGCACGCTGCCGTGGCAGGCGACTCCGGCCAGCACCGCCTCGAGCGCCGCCTCCAGGCCCTCGGGAGTCGGCGCCTCGGCCAGCTCCGCGGCGAGATCGCGCACCAGCTCGCCGGCGCCGGCCTGGCCGAGCAGGGCCGGCAGCTCGCGCACCAGCACGGCGCCGGGGCCGAAAGGCTCCAGGGCAAGCCCGAGCTCGGCAAGCTGCGGCTGGGCGGCGAGCAGGCGGTCGCGGTCGGCCGGCGCCACCTCGACCACCTCGGGGATCAGGAGCGCCTGCCGCCGCACTCCGCCTGCGCGCAGCTCGGCCTTGAGCCGCTCGTAGACGATCCGCTCGTGCGCGGCGTGCTGGTCGACCAGGATCAGGCTGTCCCCGGTCTCGGCGAGGATCCAGCTCCGGTGCAGCTGGGCGCGCGCGGCACCGAGCGGGTGCGCCGCGCCGGCCGGGTCGGGCTCGGGTGCGCTGCGGGCGGCGGGTGCTCCGACCGCGAGCGCCGCCTGCAGCAGTCCGGGCTGCCAAACGGCGGCATCCTCCGCCAGTCCGGGCGGGCGGGCGCCACCGCCGGGGCGGAAGGCCGCGAACGTGGCGTGGCCGGCGCTGGCGGCGCGATGGCCGTGCTCGGACAGGGCGCGCTTGAGCGCGCCCACGATAAGGCCGCGCACCATGCCCGGGTCGCGGAAGCGCACCTCCGCCTTGGCCGGATGGACGTTGACGTCGACCAGCTCGGGCGGCAGCTCGAGGAACAGGGCGGCGACCGGCTGGCGATCGTGGAAGAGGAGATCCGCATAGGCCGCGCGCACCGCCTGGCGCAGCAGGCGATCCTGCACCGGCCGCCGGTTGACGAACAGATGCTGGCCGCGCGCGTCGCGCCGGCTGAAGGTGGGCAGGCCGGCGAAGCCGGACAGGCGGACGCCGTCGCGCTCGGCCTCGAGCTCGATCGCGTTGGCGGGAAACTCGCGGCCGAGCCCGGCGGCCAGCCGGGCGAGCAGCGTGTCGGCGAACAGGCCGGGGGTGGCGGAAAAGCGCAGCGCCGGCCGTGCGTCGACGGTCAGCGTAAATTCGAGCTCCGGCCGGGCCAGGGCGAGCCGGCGCACCGCCTCCTCGGCGGCCTCGGCCTCGGTCCGGTCGGCGCGCAGGAACTTCAGCCGGGCCGGCACCTTGAAGAACAAGTCGCGCACCTCGACCCGGGTGCCGCGCACCCCGGCCGCCGGCGCCGGTGCGCCGACCGTCCCGCCCTCGACCGCGAGCGCCCAGGCCTCGCTCATCTCCGCCGTACGGCTGGCCAGCCGCAGCCGGGCCACGGCACCGATCGAAGGCAGCGCCTCGCCGCGGAAGCCGAGCGTGGTGATCCGTTGCAGCTGCTCGTCGGCGAGCTTGGAGGTGCAGTGCCGCTGAACCGCCAGCGGCAGCTCCTCGGCCGCCATCCCGTGGCCGTCGTCGCTGACCTGGATCAGCCCGCGCCCGCCCGCCTCCAGCGCGACCTCGATCCGGCTGGCACCGGCGTCGATCGCGTTCTCGACCAGCTCCTTGACCACCGAGGCCGGGCGCTCGACCACCTCGCCGGCGGCGATGCGGTTGGCGACAGCCTCGGGCAGGCGACGGATGACAGACATGAGCCGGTTCTAGCCGCGGCCGGGCGGAGGGGAAAGCGGCGCGCCCTACCCTAGGGCGGCAGGCCGGGGGCGACCAGCTCGGCGCACAGGCGCTCGCGATCGGCCTCGCCGCGGAAGGGCATCGTGGCCGTCCAGGCGGCGCTGGAGAAGTCCGGCTTGACCGCCAGGGTGCGCGCGACGCAGTCCCTGGCGGCGTCGGGGCGCCCGAGCGCCGCGTGGCACGCGGCCAGCCGGGCATGGTGGTGGAAACGCGGCGGCGCGATGCGTTCGTAGGACGCCGCCGCCTCCGCTTGGTGTCCGGCTTCGTGCAGGATGCGCCCCAGGATTTGCGCGTGGTGGAGCGGTTGATACGGGTTGAGCCCCGCCCCGCGGCGGCCTTCGGCCAGCGCCTCGGCGTGGCGCCCCAGGAAATTTAGGGCAGCGCCGCGATAGAGCGCAGCATCGGCGTCGTTGGGGTTGAGCGTGACGCTGCGGTCGGCGTGCTCCAGCGCCCGGTCGAACGCGCGCCCGATGAGCAGGATCATGGCGAGGATGCGGTGGCAGCGGCTGTCGGTCGGGTCGAGCTGGACCGCACGCGTCCCCAGCGCATGGCAGCGCTCCCAGTCTTCGGCGACCCGCTCACCCCAGGGCAGGTTGAAGATCGCCAGGGCCAAGAAGGCGTTGGCAAGCGCGTAGTCAGGATCGAGCGCCACCGCGCGCTCAAACAGGGCGACCGCCACCTCGGTGGCGCCGTCGTCGTAGGAGGCGAGGCGCTCCGTCCCGCGCAGGACGAGATCGTAGGCGGCGAGGTCGGTCGTAGGCTTCCGCTTGGCGCGGTCCATGCCGGCCGCGCGGATTTGCTCCGCCATCGTGGCGGCGAGGGTGGCGACAAGCTCGTCCTGGAGCGCGAAGATGTCGCAGAGTGGCCGGTCGTAGCGCTCGGCCCACAGATGGTCGCCCCTGCGGCATCGATGAGCTGCGCGGTGACCCGCACGCGGCCGCCCGTCTTCCGCACGCTGCCCTCGAGCAGGTAGCCGACGCCCAAACGCCGCCCGATCTCCACCGCGTCGAGCGCTTGACCCCTCAGGGCAAAGGAGGAGTGCCGCGCCAGCACGCGCAGGTCGCGGAAGCGGGAGATGGCCGTGATCAGGTCCTCAGTGATGCCGTCGCTGAAATAGTCCTGATCGGGGTCGCTGCTGAGATTGTCGAACGGCAGGACCGCGATCGACGGTCGCTCGGGGGTACCAGGAACCGGCGCGACCAGCAGGGCGGCGCCGCCGCGCACCAGCCGGTAGGCCCGGACCGGGCGGGCGATGTTCTTGAGCCGCGGCTCGCCCAGGCTCGCGAAGGCCAGGCTGGGCTGACCGTGGAGCTGGTCGCGCACCGTGCCCGAGACGACGATCCCGCCGGCTTCGGCCAGCCCCTCGAGCCGGGCGGCGACATTGACGCCGTCGCCGTAGAGATCCTCGTCCGCCACGACCACGTCGCCGAGATTGAGGCCGATCCGCAGCGACAGCCCGGTGTCGTTGCGCGCCTGGATCGCCACGGCGCAGGCGGCGGCGTCGACCACGCTCGCGAACTCCGCGAGCAGGCCGTCGCCGAGAAGCTTGACCAGCCGGCCGCGATGCTCGGCGAGCAACGGCTCGATCACCTGTCCGCGCAGCCGCGCGAGCCGGGCCAGCGTCTCGGCCTCGTCCCGCTCGACGAGCCCCGAATAGTTGACCACGTCCGCCGCCAGGATCGCCGCGAGCTGCCGCTCGGGGCGCGGTGCCGTCATGCCGTGTCGCTCCCAGGGTGAGCCCGACCGCGGCAGGCTTAGCATGCCCGCCGCGGCGTGGGGATGCGCAGCGCGGGGAACAGCTCCGACCATGATCGGCGACGGCCTTGATGGGCTCGGGCCAGGGCATCCCCAGATGCAACGCCCGCGACAGCGACCAAGAGAATTTCGGTCATTTCGGAGCGAAAAAATGTATAGTGAATGCTCGACCCTGCAACGCCAGGAGACACTGAAGAGCAAACCTAGGGAAGTGCATCAATGTAAAAGCGATCGCACAACAGGATTTAAACTATCTAGCTTAACACGGACTCACGACCAACTGAGGAAACGTCAGCCATGATCAGGGAATTCCAAACACTGAGTGCTGCCTGTGTTCTACTGATAAGCGCCTCGACCAGCTTGGCTCTTGCCGACGACGAGGTCATCGTCAATTCCAATCGGGGCGGCTCGCTTCCAGCCAATCTCGCCGAAGTGCGGCCATTCAGAAATTTGTTGGCTCCGCCCCCGACGAACGACATCAAGGCAGAGGCTCCTTCGGCGCTCCTGGCGTCAGGAGCCATGCCGCCGAGCACCCGGGCTGTAAAAACCGACCGGCGAGCCTATGGCTCGTTCGGCATCCCCTACACCTCCACCCGGGTGGCAACCGGCGGCTCGAGCTCGACCAGCGCCAACCCCAACTACCTGGCCACCACCTATCCCTATCGCGCCATCGGCAAGCTGACCTTCTCGGCCGGCTATTGCTCGGCCAGCCTGATCCGCCGCAGCGTTCTCGTGACCGCGGCGCACTGCATCCAGCGGTTCGGTACCGGCACGTCGCTCTATTCCAACTTCCAGTTCACGCCGGCGCAATACTCTCCGGGAACGACGCCCACACAGGCCGCGCCGTACGGCACCTGGGCTTGGGCCGCGCTGGTCCGGCCTGCCTCCTGGGCGTCCGGCACGGACATCGGCTCCGGCGCGGCACGCGACAACGACCTCGCCGTCATTGCCGTGGCGCGGAACGCCAGCGGGCAGTTCATCGGCGACATCACCGGCTGGCTCAGCTATGGCTGGAACAATTACTCGTTCGTCTCATCCTCGAAGACCGGCGGTCTCGCGGTCGCAGCAGTATCGACCCTGGGTTATCCCGGCCTGCTCGACGCCGGCGGCCGGATGCAGCGGACAGATGGACCGACCTATCTGACCACGGTCGGCGGCGCGGGTCAGCTCTGGCAGGGCAGCAATTTCACCGGCGGCGCGAGCGGCGGCCCCTGGATAGTCAATTTCCGCTCGGCGGATGCTGCCCTTTCCGGCGGCGCGGTATTGGGCACGGCCGCGACGATGGCCGTGGTCGGCGTGACTTCCTGGGGCACCTCCGACCCGAATGCGCCCAAGGACAACTATTCCTCGCAGTTTCGCCAGAATTCCCGCTATCCCGCGGCCGGCTACGGCGCCTACGGTGCCGGGAACATCGCCTCCCTGCTGAATACGCTGTGCAGCACGGCGGCGGGTGGCGGACAGACCTACGCCCAGGCGGGCTACTGCAACTGAGGGCACAGCAGGTCGGTGCCGAAGCAGCCGGCCGGGGTGGAGGTCTACCGGCCGGTTGGCGCTACCCGGGCTCCAAGCTCCTGGTCTCGGGCGCGCGGCGCAGCAGTGTCGCGAAGCGCGGATGCCGGCGCAGCCGATCGAAGTCCGCGTCCTGCATGAGCCAGGCCCAGCGATAGGCGGGGGCGGTCGGCATCGTGCGCTCGAGCACCTCCAGGGCCAGCTCGGTTTCGCCCAGCGAGGCGTAGGTGCAGGCGACATTGTACTGGACGGGATGGTCGTTGGGCTCCAGCGCCAGGGCCCGTGCGGCGTAGCGCAGGGCGCCCTCACGATCGCCGAGTGCCGCCAGGGCGGCCGCAGCGACATAGGCCGCACGCGCGCTCTCGGGCTGGCGCTCCAGCTCGCGCTCGGCCCGTGCCAGCGCCAAGCGCGCGCTGGCCAGAGCCCGCTCGATCTGGCCCATCCCCTGCTCCAGCCCGATCAGGATCAGCGGCGCGAAGATGTCGCTCGGCCGTAGGGCGGCCGCCCGGCGGAACAGCCGTGCCGCCTGCTCCCTGTTGCCGCGCTGGAAGCAGGCGCGGGCATAGGCGTAGTTGGCCTCATAGTGCTCGGGCTCGAGCGCGATGGCGCGCTGGAAGGCGAGCTCGGCCTTGTCGAGGTCGCCCTTCGCCTGGAGCGCCAGCCCGCGGGCGACATGCGCTGCGGCGAGGCCGGGCTCGAGCCGCAAGGCCAGCTCGGCTGTGGCCAGGGCCTCGCCGATTGGCAGCGCACTGCCATGATGCAGGTGCAGGCTGGCCTCGCACTCGGCGATGCCGGCGAGCGCCCGGGCGAAGTCGGGATCGAGCCCCGCCGCCTGAAGGAACAGACGGCGCGCCACCTCATAGGCGTGCCGCGTGCGCTGGCGGAACAGCTGCTGACCACGCAGGTAGAGCTGATAGGCGGCGATGTCCGCGGTCGGCGCCTTGCCCAGCGCGTCGCTCTCGCCCGGCAGGAGCTTGACCTTCAGCACCTCGGCGATGCTGCGGGTGATCTCGTCGAGCACGGCGAACATGTCGGTGAGCACGCGGTCGAAGCGCTCGGCCCAGAGATAGCCGCCGGTGTCGGTGTCGACGAGCTGGGCCGTCACGCGGAGCCGATCGTCCGCCTTGCGCAGACTGCCTTGCAGGAGGTAGCGCACGCCCAATCGCGGACCGAGGTCGCGCACGTCGGCCCCGGAGCCCTTGAGCGCGAACGCAGAGTGGCGCGAGGCGACGAACAACCCCGAGATCTTGGTGAGTTCGGTGACCAGATCATCGGCGATGCCGTCGCTCAGATAGTCCTGGTCGGGGTCGCTGGAGCGGTTGACGAACGGCATCACCGCGATGGAGGGTTGGCCCGGGATTCCCGGTGACTGCGTCGCCAGCGCACGGGCCAGGACGATGCGGTAGACCCGGACCGGGTGGCTGATGTTCTTGAGCCGGCGCTCGCCGACGAACTCCAGCTCCCGGTCGAGCCGGCCGCGGAGATGGTCGTAGGCGGTGCCCGAGATCGCCACCCCGCCCGGCTCGCAGAGCTGCTCGAGCCGGGCGGCGACGTTCACGCCATCGCCGTAGACGCTGCGTTCCTCGGCGAGGATGTCGGCGAGATTGATCCCGATACGGAAATAGATCCGGTCGGGGCGAGGCACGTCGCGCTCGCGCTCGGTGACCCGGCGCTGGATCGTGACCGCGCACTCGACCGCATCGACGATGCTGGCGAACTCGCACAGCGCATTGTCGCCCGGGAAATTGATGATCCGGCCGTGGTGCTCGGCGACCAGGGGCTCGAGCAACTCACGCCGGCACGCTTTGAGGCGTGCCAGCGTGCCGGCATCGTCGCGACCCATCAGACGCGAGTAGCCGACCACGTCCGCGACCATGATCGCGGCGAGCCTGCGCTCCGCCCGATAAATGGCCATGCGGGCGCCCCCAAATCTCAACCATCCAGAATGTTAACAGCGCCGTGCGCAACTGGCCATGCTCGTTCTGGGCAGACGGGACAGCGGGTGGCCCGTCGGACGAGCTTCCTGCGATTCTACAGCGCGAGCTGGCGGCTAGAGCCCGACCGGATCCCCCACGACGCTGACCAGGAGCTCGCCCGAGAACAGGCGCGCGGAGACGCGCTTCAGATCGTCCAAGGTCACCGCCTCGATCAGGCCGTTGCGCCGCTCGAGAAAGTCTCGGCCGAGCTCGTGGACCAGCATTCCGACCAGCATCTTCGCGACCTGATCGTTGCTGGTGAGCCGCAAGGGGAAGGAGCCGGTGAGATAGGTCCTGGCGTCGGCCAGATCGGTCTCGCCGAGCTCACCACGTGCCATCCGGGCGAGCTCGCCGCGCACGATGGTCAAGGACTGCGCCACCTGCTCGTTGTTGGTCGCGACACCGCCCAGCCACAAGGGTGCCGCATTGAGCTCGTGCAGGTAGGAGTAGGCGGAGTAGGCGAGGCCTCTCTTCTCGCGCACCTCCTCCAACAGGCGCGAGCTGAAGCCGCCGCCGCCGAGGATGTAGTTGGCGACATGCGCGGCATAATAGTCGGGGTCCCGGCGATCCATGCCGCCATGCCCGAAGATCACCACGCTCTGCGGGATCGTCAGGCGCTGCACCTCGACCCGGCCGACGACCGGCTCGGCGGCAGGCACCTCCGGCAGATCGGTCGCCGGCGGCAGCCCGCCGAAGGTCGCATCCAGGAGCGGGCCGAGCTCCTCCGCCGTGATATCGCCGGAGACGCCGACCAGGAGCCGGCTGCGCGCGAGATGGCGGGCGGCGAAGCCGCGGCAGTCCTCGGCCGTGATCGCGGCGATGGATTCGGGCGTGCCGCGGCTCGGACGGCCGTAGGGGTGATGCGGAAAGGCGGTCGCGAACCAGCCGCGGGAGGCGAGATAGTCGGGGTCGGACTCGCGCCGGCGCAGATCGGCGAGGATCTGGCTGCGCACCCGCTCGACCGGCTCGGCGTCGAAGCGCGGCTCGGTCAACGCCAGGCGCAGCAGCTCGAAGGCGTGCTCGCGATGAGCCGTCAGCGTGCGCAGGTCGCCCTGAACCCCGTCGCGATCCGCCTCGATCTGCAGGCGAATCGCATGGTCCTCGAGCTGGGCGCGGAAGGCCTGGCTGTCGTAGGGCCCGGCACCCTCGTCGAGCAGCCCGCTCGCCATGTAGGCCAGGCCCTCGCGGCCCGGCGGGTCGAGGGCGCCGCCGCCGCGGATGTGGAAGGAGAGGGCCAGGAACGGGATGCGCGGCTCGCGGATCAGGTAGGCACGCACGCCGGAGGCGCTGACGACCTCCTCCACGCGCGCGCTCGATTGCAGGGCCGTCCTGGGAGGGGCGGCGAGCAGCTCGGCCAGCATGCTCAGCCCTCCGCCGGCAGGAGCTGGGCGGTCACCGACTGCTCGGGCCGGAACACGAAGCGCGCCGCGGCATGCACCTGCTCGAGGGTCACGGCGGCGATCCGCGCCGGCCAGGCCTCGACATCGCCCACCGCCTCGCCGCAGGTCAGCGCCGAGCCGAAGACCCGCGCCGCACCCATCAGCGAGTCGCGGGCATAGATCGATTCCGCGACCAGCCGGTTGCGGGTGCGGGCAAGCTCCTGCTCGGTCACGCCCTCGGCAACGACCCGCGCGATCTCGACCTCGATCGCCGCCTCGAGCTCGCCGAGGTCGACGCCCGGGCGCGGCACGCCGTAGATGCGGAAGATCGTCCCGTCCAGGCCGGTGCCGCGGTAATGGGAGCCGGCGCCGGCGGCCAGCGCCCGCTCGACCACGACCGAGCGGAACAGCCGGCTGGTACCCCCGCCGCCGAGGATCTCGGACAGCAGCTCGAGCGCATAGGCGTGCTCGTGTCCGGGGGACGCATAGCTGGGCGCGAGATAGGTGCGCATGAGGTTGGGCTGGCGCACGCGCTCGTGGCGCAGCGTGACCCGGCGCGCGGCATGCTGCGGTGGCTCGGCCAGGCGGCGCCGCGTGAGCATGGGCCGTGCGGCTACCGCACCGTAGGTCCTCTCGGCCAGCGGGCGCAACTCGGCCGCGGTCACGTCGCCCGCGATCACCAAGACCGCGTTGTTGGGTGCGTACCAGGTCCGGTAGAACTCCAGCGCGTCCTCGCGGGTATAGCCGGCGATCTCGTGAAACCAGCCGATCACGGGCAGCCGGTAAGGATGGTGCAGGTACTGGGCCGCCATGAGCTGCTCGCCCAGCAGGGCCGAGGGCTCGTTGTCGACACGCGAGCGGCGCTCCTCCAGGATCACGTCCCGCTCCGGATAGACATGCTCGTCCGACAGGTCGAGATTGACCATCCGGTCGGCTTCCATCGCCATCACCAGCTCGAGCCGGTCCTTGGCGATCATCTGGAAATAGGCGGTGGAGTCCTGGCTGGTGAAGGCGTTGTCGTTGCCGCCCTGGCGCGCCACGATCTTCGAGAACTCGCCGGGCGGGATCTCGCCCGTGCCCTTGAACATGAGATGCTCGAGGAAATGCGGCAGGCCGGACTTGCCGGGCGGGCTGTCGGCGGTGCCGACCTTGTACCAGACCATGTGTGCCAGCACCGGGGCGCGGTGGTTCTCGACCACCACGACCTCCATGCCATTCTCTAGGGTGAAGGTCTCGGGATGGAACACGCCCGGACTCGGCGCTCCGGGCACCAGGTTCAGGCCCGCCTCCTGCATTCCCGACTGGCCGAACCGACCCATCCTCTCGTCTCCGCCTATTGCGGCAAAGGCTGGCTGCCTATCCGCTCGGTAATGACCTGGTTGCCGGCCTGCTGCGCCCGCAGCCGCTGCGCCTCGGCCACCGGGTCGAGCACGTTGGGCTTCGGCCGCATGGCCTCACGCTGGAAATTCAAGATAAACAGGAACCGGCCCGCATCCAGATCCACCAGCTCGGCATCCTCCTGCACCAGCAGGTCGCGAATGTTGGGCTGGGCCTGGACCTTGGTCTGCGCGAGCAGGGCCTGCTCGCCCTGGCTCTGACGGGTCTCCACCGGCACCTGCGCCGCGCTCGCGGCCGAGCTCGGCTGGCCGGTCAGAATCTGCTGCGCCTGCGCGGACACGTCCTGGGTCGCCGGACCCGTGGCGCCCGGCTCGGGCGGGCGGAGGTTGAAATCCGGCGGCAGCACCAGCGGCGCACGCCGGACGACCTGGAACTCGTCCGGCTGCCGCTTGCCGAGGCCGAGATTCTCCTGGACCGTGCCGCTGCAGCCGGCGAGCCCCGCCACTCCGCTCATCAGCAGCACGGTGCCGAGACGACCCACCCTGTTCATCCCTCGCCTCGCCCGAGTTTGTGCCTGCTCTCGAACAGCCCGAAGCTGTCGAGAAGGATCAGGCAGGCGCCGATCACGATCGCACTGTCGGCGATGTTGAATGCCGGCCAATGCAGCGCGCCGACATGGAAGTCCAGAAAATCGACGACCGCGCCAAAGCGGAGCCGGTCGATGGTGTTGCCGACCGCCCCGGCCAACACCAGCCAGAGCGCCGCCCGACTCAAGGGGCGGGTCTCGCGCCAGAGCCAGATCACGAGCAGGGCGCCGATGCCGGCGGCGAGCAGGGTCAGGAGCCAGGGGCCGTGATCGCCGAGGCCGTTGAACATGCCGAAGCTCACGCCCCGGTTCCACACCAGCACGAGATTGAAGAACGGCGCCACCTCGATCGGCTGGTACGGGTCGATGGCGCCCAGCGCCAGCCACTTGGTGATCTGGTCGGCCACCAGCACGACCAGCGCCAGCACGGCACCGTGGCCATGGCGCACCGGTCAGGCCGCCCGCACGATCGCGACGGCGTCGGTGCAGCGCCGACACAGATGCTCGGGCGAGGCCACCACCTCGGGCAGCACCCGCCAGCAGCGCACGCACTTCTCGCCCTCGGCGAGGCCGGGCACGACCGCGACGCCTGGAACATCATCGAGGGTGAAGGCACCCGCCGGAGCCGGACCCTCGCCGAGCACCACATCGCTGGTGATCGCGAGCTCGGCGAGATCGAGGCCCTCCAGGAGGATCCGGTCCTCGGGGCCGAGATGCACCGTCGGGCAGGCCTGCAGGCTGGCGCCGATCCGCTTCTCGCGCCGCTCCAGCTCCAGTGCACCCGTGACGACACGCCGAATCTCGCGCACCCGTGCCCAGCGCGCGCCGAGCGCGTCGTTGCGCCATCCGGCGGGCAACTCGGGAAAGGTGCGCTCATGCACGCTGCCCTCGTTCGGGAAGCGTGTGCGCCAGGCCTCCTCGGTCGTGAACGCCAGCACCGGCGCGAGCCAGGCGCTGAGGCAACGGAACAGCTCGTCGAGCACGGTGCGCGCGGCGCGCCGGCGGACGCTCTCGACCGGGTCGCAATAGACCACGTCCTTGCGGACGTCGAAGTAGAACGCCGACAGGTCGACGGCGCAGAAGGCATGGAGCTGCGCGGCGAGCTTCGGGTAGTCGAACTCGCGATTGCAGGTGCGGACCTGTTCGTCGAGCTCCGACAGCCGGTGCAGGATCCAGCGCTCCAGCTCGGGCATCTGGCCCGCCGGCAGTCGCTCGGCCTCGGTGAAGCCGGCGAGGTTGCCGAGCAGATAGCGCAGCGTGTTGCGCAGCCTGCGGTAGGTGTCGGCAATTCCGTCCAGGATGTCCTTACCGATCCGCAGATCCTCGGTGTAGTCGCCGCTCACCACCCACAGGCGCAGGATGTCGGCACCGTGCGTCTTCATCAGGTCGATCGGCGAGATGACGTTGCCCAGCGACTTGGACATCTTGCGGCCTTCGGAATCGACCACGAAGCCGTGGGTCAGCACGGCGTCGTAGGGCGCCCGGCCACGGGTGCCGCAGCTCTCGAGCAGCGAGGAGTGGAACCAGCCGCGATGCTGGTCCGAGCCCTCGAGGTAGAGCGAGGCCGGCCACTTCAGCTCCGGCCGCTGCTCGAGCACGGTGGCGTGGGTGCAGCCGCTCTCGAACCAGACGTCCAGGATGTCGTCGATCTTCTCGTACTCGTCCGCGGCGTAGGCGTTGCCGAGGAACTCCTGCGGGTCGCGGGTCCACCAGGCATCCGCACCCTCGGCCTCGAACGCCGCGGCGATCCGCTCGACCACCTCGGGATCGCGCAGCACCTCGCCAGTGGCCTTGTGGACGAAGATCGCGATCGGCACGCCCCAGGCACGCTGGCGCGACACGGTCCAGTCCGGGCGCGCCTCGATCATCGAGCGCAGCCGGTTCTTGCCGCGCGCCGGGACGAAGCGGGTCTCGTCGATCGCGGCCAGCGCCTTCTCGCGCAGATGGTCGGCACCCTCCATCGGGATGAACCATTGCGCGGTGGCGCGGAAGATCAGCGGCGCCTTGGAGCGCCAGGAATGCGGATAGCTGTGGACCAGCGTGCCGCGCGCCAGGAGATTGCCGTGCTCGATCAGGGCGGAGATGACGGGCTCGGCCGCCTTGAACACATGCACGCCCTCGAAGCCCGGCACCTGCGCGGTGTAGGCGCCGTCCTCGGCCACCGTGTCCGGCACGTCCAGCCCGTTGCGGGCGCCGAGCTCGAAATCGTCCTCGCCGTGGCTGGGGGCGATGTGGACCAGCCCGGTGCCCTGGTCGGTGGTGACGAAATCGGCGGCGAGCAGCGGCACGTCGAAGTCGTACCCGCCGCCAAAACCACGGAGCGGATGATAGGCCTGCTGTAGCTTTAACTGCGAACCCGCAATCTCGCGCAAGCTCTCGAACTCATCGATACCGACATCCGCTGTGAATTTCGGCAGTAGCTCGGTTGCAACGATCAGACTTTCGCCAGACCGAGCATAACTTCCATCCCTGACCTGGGTTACACGAATGATGCTGTAGCGAACGTCCGAGCTGTAGGCGACAGCGCGATTAGCCGGGATCGTCCAAGGGGTGGTTGTCCAGATGACGGCAGATGCACCTGCAAGCAACGCCACCAGCGAGGGGTCGTCGCCGCTGGCGCCATGCAGCGGGAAGCGGACCCAGATCGTGGTGCTGGTGTGGTCGTGGTATTCGACCTCGGCCTCGGCCAGCGCGGTCTTCTCGACCACCGACCACATCACCGACTTCTTGCCGCGATAGAGCGAGCCCGACAGCAGGAACTTGCCGAGCTCGCGGAAGATGCCCGCCTCGGCGGCGAAGTTCATGGTGGTGTAGGGGTTGTCCCAGTCGCCGAGCACGCCCAGACGCTTGAACTCGGCGCGCTGGACGTCAATCCAGCGCTGCGCGAACTCGCGGCACTCGCGGCGGAAGTCGACGATCGGGACCGCGTCCTTGTCCTTGCCCTTCTTGCGGTACTCCTGCTCGATCTGCCACTCGATCGGCAGGCCGTGGCAGTCCCAGCCGGGCACATAGGGCGCGTCCTGGCCCAGCATCTGCTGACCGCGATTGACGACGTCCTTGAGGATCTTGTTGAGCGCCGTGCCCATGTGGAGATGGCCGTTGGCGTAAGGCGGCCCATCGTGCAGCACGAATTTGGGCCGGCCGGCCGAGATCTCACGCAGGCGGTGATAGAGGCTCGCGGCCTCCCAGCGCGCAATCGTGTCGGGCTCCCGCTTCGGCAGGTCGGCCTTCATCGGGAAGTCGGTACGCGGCAGGAACACCGTGTCGCGGTAATCGGTGGTCATCGGGGTGGGACTCAGGCGGGAATGGGGGCGTGGAGGATGCGGGCCTGCTCGCAGTCGCGCGCGATCTGGGCCTTGAGCTCGTCGAACGAGGCGAAGGTCCGGTCGCCGCGCAGCTGGCGGCGGAACGCCACCCGCAGCCGGCGGCCATAAAGATTGGGGTCACCGTCCAGGAGATGCACCTCGAGCAGAAGGCCGCGACCATCGAAAGTCGGCCGGCTGCCGAAATAGGCCACGGCCGGGTGCCAGCGCCAGCCGCCTTCCCAGACCGCGGCGTCGACCAGATAGATCCCGGGCGCCGGAAACACCGGGCGCCGGTCGACCGGATGGACATTGGCGGTCGGAAAGCCCAGCTCGCGCCCGCGCCGATCGCCCTGCCGGACGATACCCTCGAGCTGATAGGGGTAGCCCAGCAGCAGGTTGGCCTGCTCCACCTGCCCCTCGGCGAGCGCCAGGCGGATGGCGGTCGAGGAGCAGACCTCGCCGCCCATCCCGACCGGATCGACCGCGGTCGCCGGCCGGCCAAGCGGCGCCAGCAAGCTGCGGAGCAGCTCGGTGTCGCCCTGACGCCGGTACCCGAAACGGAAGTCGCGGCCGGTCGTGACGGCTGCCACGTCGAGCTGCCCGAGCAGGCGATCGCGTACGAACGACTCGGCCGAGGTTGCGAGCAGCGACCGGTCGCAGCGGCAGACATAGAGACGCTCGACACCGAGGTCGCGCAAGAGCTCGGCCTTGCGGCGCAGCGGGGTCAGCCGCCCCGGTGCGGTCCCCGGATTGAGGACCTCGCGCGGATGCGGCTCGAACGTGACGACGCCGAGCGCACGGCCGAGCGACCGGGCGTACTCCGCGGCGACACGGATCACCTCGCGATGGCCGCGATGGACCCCGTCGAAGTTGCCGATCGCCACCGAGGCACCGCGCGCCGCCGCCGGGAGGTCGGCGTGATCAC
>JBFWWD010000078.1:0-21893 GCA_050246385.1 Geminicoccaceae bacterium | reverse complement strand
CGAGCAGCAGGTCGTCATCGAGCGTGCCGAGCAGCGCCTCGGCCTCGGCCCAGCGCCCCTCGCGCTGCAGCGCGAACAGGGCACGATAGCGGGCGAGGTCGGCGGCCGGCATGCCCGCCGGCAGCAAGGTCGGGCGCGCCCGACCCGCGTCCTGATCGGTCAGGGCGGCGACGACCACGCCGCCCTGCTCGGCCATAGCCGCGGGTGCGGCCAGCAGCCATGCGCCGCCGAGGGCGGCGAGGAGGAGCCGCCTCAAGCCGCCTCCTCCGCGAGCTGGCGCCGCAGCGCCAGGAGGTCGCGCCAGACCAGGCGCTTCTGCAGCGGCTGGCGCAGCAGATAGGCGGGGTGGAAGGTGACGGCGGCCGGGATCGGCTCGTCCTGCTGCGGTCGGTAGAGATAGGGCCTGCCGCGCAGTTTCGTCACTCCCTCGGTCAGCTCGAGCAGCCCGCGCGCCCCGGCACCGCCCAGGAACAGGATCCGGCGCGGCCGCAAGAGCTCGATCTGGCGCTCCAGGAAGGGCTGGCAGACCGCGATCTCGCCCGCGGTGGGCGGGCGGTTGCCCGGCGGCCGCCAGAACACGATGTTGGTGATCCAGACGGCCGTCCGGTCGAGGCCGATCGCGGCCAGCATCCGGTCGAGCAGCTGCCCGCTCGGCCCGACGAAGGGCTTGCCGCGACGGTCCTCCTCCGCCCCCGGCGCCTCGCCGATCAGCATCAGCCTGGCGCTCGGGCTGCCGTCGGCGAAGCACAGCCGGGTCGCGGTCTGCCTGAGCCCGCAGCCCTCGAATCCGTCCACCGCGGCCTCGAGCTCGGCGAGGCTGGCGCAGGCGGCGGCGAGCGATCTCGCCTGCGCGACGCGCTGCCCGGCGGGCGAAGCGGATCGGGCGGGGGCGGGCCGCCCGGGCACCGCTTCCGGTCGCGGCACCTCGGCCGGCTGGCCGGCGAGGCCACGCTGCCCGGGGTCCTCGACCGCGTCGAGAACCCCCATGCGCTGGTACCAGTCGGCCCACGCCACGACGGCGGCGCGCAGCGGATCCGTGGTGGTTACGCCTTCGGCTTGCATGAGGCTGCCATGTTCTCCCATGCAGGCAACGACAACAGCCTGTCAGCCGGAGCCTGGGCTCCGGCCGGGCCGGGGGAACGTCACGCCGGCGCGGTGCGCGCCGTCAGATCAGGCGGTAGGGGATGGGTTTCCCGCCGCGATCCAGGATCATCTTGCCGCTCTCGTCCTGCCCGGCTATGTAGCGACCATGGCCGACAGCGGTGCCGACATAGAGCACGGGCTTGACCTTCTTGCCCTCGAGACTCTTGATCTGCTGTGCCGGGCCGCGGGCCGTGGGGTCGTTCTTGCTCTTGGATGTCTTGAGCATGGTGATGGCTCCAGCATTGTGTGCGGCAGAGGGCACGCCTGCTGGCGCCTCGCCCGACGTTGAGCGCTGTTTGGCCCGATCCGCCGCGTGCGTCAAGCTTTTCGCCCCCGCCCGAGCCGACTGACCGAGCATTGCCCAGCCTGCCCCGTCGCCGCCCGACCGCCCTTCGCCCGCATTGGCGCCTGCTCGGCGCCGCCTGCGCGCTGGCTCTCACCTGCTGTGCCGGCGGGCCGAGCCGCTGGTGGGGCGTGGGTCATCCCGCCGCGGCTGCGGCGGCGGCCGAGCCGGCCGACAAGCCGGGTGCCGCCGGCAGCTATCTGGCCGGGCTGGCCGCGATCGACGAGGGCGACCTCAAGCGGGCCGCGGACGAGCTCACCACCGCGCTGCAGGCGGCCCCCGACGACCTCGCCCTGCAGGAGCAGGTGTTCGAGCTCCTGCTGGCCAGCGGCGAGTTCGAGCGGGCGGTGGCGAGTGCCAGGGCGCTGCAGGCCAGGGGTGCCGTCCCCGACGAGGCGAAGCTCGTGCTGGCGCTCGATGCCGCCGCCCGCGACCGCTGGCAGGAGACCGTGGCGCTGGTGCAGGGCATGGGCAATGCCAGCCCGGCGGGCCCGGTCCGGCCGATCCTGCTCGCCTGGGCGCAGTACGGCGCCGGCTCGCGCGACGCGGCGCTCGCCGCCCTCGCCGATCCCGGCACCGGCTCGGGCCTGGACCGGCTGCGCGCCTATCATCGTGCGGCGATGCTGGGGCTGGCCGGCCGGCCGGCGGAGGGGCTCGAGCTCCTGCGCACCACGTTCCCCGACCTCGCTCAGACCCCGGCGCGCGTCCTGCGCGGCGCCCTCGCCCTGCAGCTCGCCGCCGGCGACAAGGCGGGTGCCGAGCAGCTGGTCGGGGCGGCCCGCAGGCATGCCGGGGAGGATGCCGAGCTGGCCGACCTCGCGGCCGCGGTCGAGCGCGGCGATGGCGGCATCGGCCCGATCCGCGACGCGCGCAGCGGCATGGGCGACGCGCTCTTGAGCATCTCGGAGGCGTTCTTCGACCAGGAGCGCAATGTCGAGGCGATGAAGCTCGCCCGCGCCGCCACCTTCGCCGCCCCCGACGACGAGGAGACCTGGCTGCTCGCCGCCCGCATCGCCCTGGCCGAGGAGAACCCCGGCGAGGCGCTGGCCATCCTCGACCATGTGCCGGGCGACGCGCCGGTCGCCTGGTCGGCCAACCTCTTGCGCGCCACCGCGCTGGAGGACCAGGACCGGGTCGACCAGGCCGTCGCCCTGCTCGAGCAGATGGCCGAGGAGCGGCCCGAGCGGCCCGACTCGCTGATCGCGCTCGGCGACCTGCAGCGCTCGCGCGACCACTTCGCCGAGGCCGAGCAGGCCTACACCCGCGCCATCGCGCGCCTGCCGGAGATCGAGCCGCGGCACTGGCGGCTGCTCTATGCCCGCGGCATCGCCTACGAGCGCACCAAGCGCTGGCCCCAGGCCGAGGCCGACCTGCAGAAGGCGCTCGAGCTCGAGCCCGACCAGCCCTTCGTGCTCAACTATCTGGGCTACAGCTGGGTCGACCAGGGCCTGCATCTCGACGAGGCCAAGGCCATGCTGCACCGCGCGGTCGAGCTGCGGCCGGAGGACGGCTTCATCGTCGACAGCCTGGGCTGGGCCTATTACCGGCTGGGCGAGCACGACAAGGCGGTCACCTATCTCGAGCGCGCGGTCGAGCTGCAGCCCGGCGACCCCGTGCTCAACGACCATCTCGGCGACGCCTACTGGCGCGTCGGCCGCACCCGCGAGGCGCGCTTCCAGTGGCAGCGCGCCCTGACCTTCAAGCCGGCACCCGACGAGGTGCCGCTGATCGAGAAGAAGCTCGCCAACGGCCTCGCCGATGCCCAGCCCGCCCCCGGCTGAGCCGCCGCTGGTCGAGCGGGCCCCCGCCAAGCTCAATCTCGACCTCCTGCTCACCGGCAGGCGCCCGAACGGCTATCACGAGCTGGACAGCGTGGTGGTGTTCGCCGAGCTCGGCGACCGGCTCACCCTGCGCCCGCATAGCGAGCTCTTGGTCGAATGCACCGGCCCGTTCGGCGCCGACCTGCCCGCGGGCGACGGCAACATCGTCCGCCGCGCCGCGCTGCGGCTGGCCGCGGCGGTCGGCGCCGCACCCCGGGTCGCGATCACGCTAGACAAGCGCCTGCCGGTCGCCTCGGGCATCGGCGGCGGCTCGGCCGACGCCGCCGCCACGTTGCGCGGCCTCGCCCGCCTGTGGGGCATCGCCCCCGACGCCCCGGTCCTGACCGGGACCGCACTGGCACTCGGCAGCGACGTGCTCGCCTGCCTGCACAGCCGCAGCGCCCGCATGCGCGGCATCGGCGAGCAGATCGAGTTCCTGCCGCCCACGCCGCCGCTCGACCTGGTCCTGCTCAACCCCGGCCTCCCGCTCGGTACGCCCGAGGTGTTCGCCCTGGTCCGCCCGGAGCAGTTCGCCACCCGCCCCGGCCCGGTGCCCGAGCGCCTCGACGCCGGCTGGCTCGCCACCAGCCGCAACGACCTCGAGGCCCCCGCCCGCCGCCTCTTGCCCGCGATCGGCGCCGTGCTCGCGGCCCTGGAGTCCACCCCCGGCTGCCGCCTCGCCCGCATGTCCGGCAGCGGCCCGACCTGCTTCGGCCTGTTCGACGGTGCGGCCGCCGCCCGGGCCGCCGCTGCCACCCTCGCCGCCGCCCACCCCGGCTGGTGGTCCGCCGCCACCCGGGCGGGTGCCGAATCCGCCATGGACATTGCACCCGCCCGCCACCGCGCCTAACTTCCGCGGCGCTTGGGGCGTCGCCAAGCGGTAAGGCAGTGGACTTTGGATCCACCATTCGGAGGTTCGAATCCTCCCGCCCCAGCCAAAATCAAGGACTTAGCGTAGCCCGCTCAATTTGGGACCCGACTGAGCGGGCTTATAGCGGGCTAAAACCGTGCGGGTTATCCGGCGCGCAGCGGGCTAGGAGGGGTGTGTGTACAGCTTGCGGGCTCTTGACGGGCTGATCGGATCAACCTTCAGTGCTGCTCATAAGAAGCGTGATTAGGGGGCGGACTGATGTGGAAGCCATGGGTCGGGGAGTACTACGACGCCGCACGGCTGCTCTTGCTCGGAGAGAGTGCCTATGACTGGCGCGAAACGGATGGTGAGCTTCGAACTCCCACGGAGCGCCACAGCATTGACCTTGTTGAATGGGTTATAGGCGACTTTGACGCCTGTTGCCGCCGGGATGATGGCATCGGCTTCATGGTGAAGCTGTCTCGCGCACTGACGGCCAATGAGCGCCCTACTCAAGCGCAGCTCCAATGCGCTTGGGACCGCGTGGCCTTCACCAACTATGTGCCGCATACGATTGGCGCAGGAGCCCGCCTGCGCCCCTCGCGGGAGCTGTGGGAGACGGCGCGAGAGGAATTTCCTCAGCTTCTGGCCGATCTCGACCCCGACCGAGTCATTGTGCTTGGCAAGGAGTTGTGGTCAAGAATGCCCAAGGCTCAGGTCTATATTTCTGACGAAATGCAGGGCTATGTGAAGTCCAATGGTGAAGTAGCTTATTGCTATGCTGTTAAGCATCCGTCTGCGGGAGTACGCTGGCGCGATCTGGCGGCGCTCATCCATTTCGCATGCGGAAAAGCTCTGAGAAAGTACGAAAACCGACCAGAGGCGCAATAGCTGAGTGCCTACTGTATAGTACCTGCGGATGTTTGTGCCAGCACATGCCACTGGCACGTGATACTGATTGTCTAATAGTCGGTTAGCGCCGTGAAGATAGCGGACAAGGATCTCATAAGCGACGAAACGCGAAGGGCTGCCCGTAACCTGTTATTGGTGACGACCCCTGCATTGTTTGTCTACATGCTGTCGATTGATATAGATCAACTTGAAATAATGAGCGTCCCCATTCCGGGAAATAGATTAGCAATCGTAGCAATGGTAATCACCATATATGATATGTATATTCTTCTAATTAATTGGATCGCCGATTTTACTTCTTGGAGAACTTGGACTCATGAGTCCGAATACAGTAATTACATAGGGGGAAGTCAGACACTGGCTGACTTTGTCCGAGAGCAAATTGAAGGGGTTGCCACCAATTGCGAAAGGGCAAATGCTGAACTCCAAGAGCTTTCTTCCCTAGTCGCTGCTACAGCCGCAAGTCTCAAGAGCATGCCGAGCAATCTGAGAACTGAAGAGCTCTGCCAGCGATATGAGAAATCGCACGAACTGCTGACAAAGATGATAGCAAAAAACCTGGCAAACTTGGACAATTTACGAGAGCATGTGAGAAGCACCGACGGTGGTTTGACTCGCATGGCTCGCGGGATACAGCACATAAATTGGACATCGGGTATCATACTTTTCGTCAACAATCTATTGGTTCCAGTCGGAATGGGCATGGCGGCGCTGTATTTCATTGTTAAGTCTCTTCGAGATGCATCCGATATCGTATACGTTGGTATGTCATGCTTATGATCCGGTACGTGAATTCGTGGGGTTCGCAGTGCCGGTTGCCCAAGCGTGGTGCCGCGATGCATCGACCATATCGGCGGGCTTGCTGCGTGCAGGACCGTGATTGGTCTACCTTGTCGATAATTGACCGCCGATTGAGCTTGCAGCATTCGGGGTGTTCCCGGGCGCGCGCCTATCGCCGCCCCGGTTCAGGCGGCGATCTCATAGATCCACGCGCTCACTTCGCCGTCGGGGGTCTGCACCTGGGTGACCACGCGCCGGTAGCCGGGCCCTTCGAACGCGTCCAGGCTGGCCCAGTGCCCGGCCAGGTCCGCCGACACGAGCAGGTGGACCTCGACGGCGGGCCCGAGCGGGTCGAGAACCAGTCCGGGATGGCCGAGCGCCGCACCCCAGCCGGCATCGACCAGCCTGCCGCGCACCGTGCCCGTCCGCCACCGGCCGCTCAGCCCCGCCAGCCGGTGGTGATTGACCCGGCCGGGCGCCAGACTGCCATAGGTGGCGAGACGCGTGTCGGACGCTCCGTCCGCCGCCGTCATTCTGGCATCCGAGGCCATGCAAGCTCCCGCAGGCTGGCGTAACGCCGCTCTCTTCCGTCAACCGGGAAGCCCGGTGCGCAGATCATCCGCCGCCCGGCGCGCCGCCCGGCCGCTCGTCCGGGCCCGGCGCAGGGCGATCTTCGCCAGCAGCCGGTCCCGCCGCTCGTACAGCTGTTCCAGTCGCGCTTGCGCCTCCGCCAGCAGACCGGCATGAGTCTGATCCCCGGCCGGCACGGCGAGCTGCAGCCTGGCGAGGCGGCGCAGGCGCGGCAGGCTCTCCTCGGTCTGGGTGAGGGTGAGGTCGCTCGCCCGCAGCGCGACCATCAGCTCGTTCGGCTCCCTATTGCTTCTCATGGCCACCTTCCTTGAAACCAACCATGCACCCAAGACAACCGCCAAGGTCCCGCTCGGCTCCAAGGGAAAACCTGCGCTTCAGATTGGACGGGTGATGAACTCCGGCATCCCGCTCCGACCGACCGGAGCGCGGCTCAGGGTAGCCTAGCGCTCCACCATCCTGACCGAGATCGTGTTCCGCTCCCGGTTCCCGCACTTCGTGCAGCGCAGCTTGCGCTCCAGGTCGACCAATCTTGTATGTTCGGGCCGGTCCCAGCGGATCAGGTCGATCAGCAGCACCGTCTCGTGACAGCACTGGAAGCAGCGCGCGCTGACCCGGTGCCACCGGCGCAGGTCCTTGAGCCGGAAGGCGTAGATCGGGCCGATGTTCTCGTTCTGTTCCACAAGTGCCAAGCTATGCCGATCGGCAGCCCGCCGGCAATGGCCTTGCAGAGAGCACCCGTCACCCTGCGGCGGGCCGGGTCATTGCCGCACGGCTCGCCGCCAGGCTCGACCGCCTCAGGCGATGACCGATGATCTATGCGACGTCGGCTGCGTCTCGATCGGCGCCTGCCATCGAGCGCCGGCTCGACCTCGTCGACGATTGAGCCCCCGCGATGAGAAGTCGGCTTTAGCCCGGAACGGCTACTTGCTCCGGTTCAGGATCATGCAGGTGGCCAAGGCGTCGTCGCCGCCCTCGACGTAGCAGGCTTCCATCTGGTCGGGCCCAAGCAGGGTGGCCATGCTGACGCCGTCGCTGTTGTTGAGCAGGATGGTCCGGCCGTCGGCGCGGATCACGCCCAGCATCTCCTCCTGCCCGCCCGGCCACTCGCTCATGGCCTTGAACACCGGGCCGCGCTGCTCGGTGACGGTCATGGTGAAGCTGCGTCCGGTCTCCCAACCCTCGCCGGCGCCGACGCTCGGGCCGGTGCCGGTCCAGCTGCCCATCAAGGAGGGCGCGTCGGCGGCAAGCGCCGCCTCGGCACAGCCAGCGATGGCGATCGCTCCGACGATTGCGACGAGCAGGCGGCGCATGGGCGCTCCTTCCTTTTAATTCCCAGCGACAGCGGGGCTACGCGTCGTACAACCCTAGGACGTATTCGCGGTCAGCGATAGCGCATTCGGCCCGGACGTCGGCGTCGGATCCTCACGCCAGGTCCGCCATTTCGTAGAGCGGCCGGATCTCGATCTCGCTCGGTCCTGGCATCGGATTGGGGCAGCGCTTCACCCAGGCGACCGCCTCGTCCAGGTCCCTGACCTCCCACAGCCAGAAGCCGGCGACCAGCTCGCTGGTCGCGGCGAACGGCCCGTCGACGACCGTCCGGCCCGCGCCGTCGAACGCCACCCGCTTGCCCTGCGACGACGGCTTGAGCCCGTCCCCGGCGAGCAGGATGCCGGCCTTGGCCAGCTCCTCGTTGAATCTGCCCATGGCTTCGAGCATCGCCTGCGTCTCGGCCGTGCGGACGAAGCCCCGCTCGCTGTCCTCGGTCGCCTTCACCAGCACCATCACCCGCATCGTCCCTCTCCTCGCTCCGGCCGCCTGCGGGAACGACGAACGGGGCCCGGGGAATCGACAGCCCGAGGAATAGGTCCATATTCCTTGACCTGACGTACCGACGGAGCGATAAGCTGAGCGGCTTTCCCCCTTCCCGGAGCCCGAGATGCCGATGACCCGCAGCGCCGCCCAGCAGGCCGCCTCCCGCCACAACGGCGCCCGCTCGCACGGCCCCGTCACCGCCGCCGGCAAGGCCCGCTCGGCCCGCAACGGCACCAGGCACGGCCTGCGCGGCGGCCCGTTCGCCCTGCTGCCCGGCGAGGACCGGGACGAGCTCGCCGACCTGCACGCCGCCGTCACGTCGGACTGGGGTCCGCGCGACGCCTACGAGCGCCGTTGGGTCATGGAGCTGGTGACCTCCATGTGGCGCCAGGACCGCCTGCGCGGCCTGGAGCTGGCGACGCTGACCGCCGCCGCCGCGGAGAGCCCACCCTCCGAGGCGACCGTGCGCAGGCTCGGCACCTATGCCCGCTACGGTGCCCGGATCGACAAGGACATCGGCCGCGCCCTGCAGGCGCTGCGGGTGCTGCGCAGACGGCCGGACGAGTGGCTCGAGGAGGAGCGGGGCGGCACGTCCGAACCCGGCGAACCGGACGCGGCCACACCAAATTTCACGAACGAATTGTCGCCGTGCACGTTCGAACCTGAGAACCCGGAGCCGCAGGAGGAAAAATACACGAACGAACTCGCGCGCACGCTCGAACCCGACGCAGCGAACGGCAACGTCGAGCCGTGCACGGCCGAACCCGAGCCGCCCGCCCTCAACCGGCACCAGCGCCGGCGCCTGGCGGCGCTGGCCCGCAGGCGGCGGGCCGCCTGAGAGCGACCTCGCGCCGGCGGCGCCCATCCATGGACGAGGTTGACGTTTCGGCGTGGCGGGGGACACTGCCGCGAGATCGTCCACGGGTCGACACGCGCCATGGGCAAGGATTGGGAGCAATCCCGGGTCGCGGCACAGCTCATGCGCGGGGCCTGGTTCCGGTCGCTCCCGCCGGAGCTGCGCCAGGACCTGCTCGCCGCCGGCACGGTGCGGCGATACGCCAGGGGCGCCACCCTGCGCGGGCCGGGTGCTGCCCCGGACCTGCTGGTGATCCTGCGCGGCACGGTGATCTGCAGCACGATCACGCCGACCGGCCAGGAGTTCGTCTACCATGTCGGCCGGCCCGGCTTCTGGTTCGGCATGGCGCTGATCCTCCAGCAGGAGCTCACCGAGGGCATCATCACCGCCCACACGGAGGTGACCGCGATGGTGATCCCCGGCGGCCGGGTCGCGGCCCTGGCGGCGAGGTACCCGGCAAGCTATCCCAGCCTGGCGCGGCTGCCGCTCGGCCGCCTGCGCGGTCTGGTCCGGCTGCTGGAGCAGGGCGGCAACGCGCCCGCCGAGGCGCGGGTCGCGTCGCGCCTGCACCACATCCGGCGGCTCGACCTGGAGGGCGACAGCGCCCTCAGCCAGGGCGGCCTGCAGATGTCGCAGGCCCTGCTGGCGCGGATCACCCAGCTGTCGCGGGCGACCGTCAACCGGGTGCTGGGGGACATGGCCAAGGCAGGCATCATCGAGCGGGGCTTCCGCTCGATCGCGATCCTCGATCCGGTCAGGCTGGCGCGGCTCGCCGATCTCGACGAGGACGGCGCGTCATGACCGAAGGATCGCAGGCCGCCTCTCACGGCGCCGGCCCCGCCGGCCCGCGCACCTGCCCTGAGCCCGTCCAGAGACCGCCGATGTGCGGGACCGCACTGCGGCGCGGGACGAGACCGGTCATGCTGGCACCATGCAGGCCGTCACGCTGCTCGGGCGCTGGCATTGGCGTGCGGTCCGTGACCGCGTGGCCGGGTTGCGCGCGCGCGGCTATCGGGTCGAGCTGGAGGAGCGGAACGTCGACGGGGTGCTGGCGGTATTCCTCATCGACGGCGAGGCGGCCGCGGTCGCGCACCTCGAAGCGCTGGTCGCCTGGCTGGACGGGGCGGGGCGCAGGCCGGAGCCGCCGGCGGCGCGCGACGGGCTTGGGTGAGGCGCGGCGCCGCCTACCTTAGCCGGGACCGGCCTTGTCGCCGATCTGCGCCTCCAGCCCCGGACGAGCCATGCCGCCGTCGAGCAGCTACCGACCGTCAGTCCGTCATGCCGAGCTCGGCGCCGGCTTCTACGACCTCGTCCAGGCGGCCGAGTTCCCGCAGCACGTCCTGCGCTACCGCAACCGGCGCTGGGCGGCGCGGGTCGGGCTGGACCAGCTCAGCGACACGGAGTGGGTCGAGCATTTCGGCCGGTTCGTGCCGCTGCCGGGCAGCTTTCCCGAGCCCTTGGCGCTGCGCTATCACGGCCACCAGTTCCGCGTGTACAACCCCGATCTCGGCGACGGGCGCGGCTTCCTGTTCGCCCAGCTCCACGACCTCCAGGACGGCCGCCTGCTCGACCTCGGCACCAAGGGCAGTGGGCGCACGCCCTGGTCGCGCGGCGCCGACGGCCGGCTGACCCTCAAGGGCGGCGTGCGCGAGCTGCTCGCCAGCTCGATGCTCGAGGCCCTGGGCGTGGACACCTCCAAGACCTTCAGCCTGATCGAGACCGGCGAGGCGCTGGCGCGGGGCGACGAGCCCTCGCCGACCCGCGCCTCGGTGCTGGTCCGGCTGAGCCACTCGCACATCCGGATCGGCACCTTCCAGCGCTTCGCCTACCACGAGGACCGGGCGAGCCTGAGCCGGCTGCTCGATCATGCGGTCGCGACCTACCTGCCCGAGGCGTGGCGCGAGGCGGAGGCCGAGCGGGCCGTGGCGTTCCTGGAACGGGTCTGCGCGCTGGTGGCGCGGACCGGGGCGCAGTGGATCGTGGCGGGCTTCGTCCACGGCGTGCTCAACACCGACAACATCAACATCACCGGCGAGAGCTTCGACTACGGGCCGTGGCGCTTCCTGCCGGCCTACGACCCCGGCTTCACCGCCGCCTATTTCGACGAGACCGGGCTCTACTCCTTCGGCCGCCAGCCGGCGACGCTGCTCTGGAACCTGACCCGGCTCGCCGAATGCCTCCTGCCGCTCGCCCCGCAGGCGGAGCTGGAGAAGGCGCTCGCCAGCTACCAGCCGGCCTTCCGCGCGGCACTCGCCGAAGCGGTTGTGGGGCGGCTCGGGCTGCGCTCGGGCGGCCCGGCGGCGGACGGCGCCCTGGTCGAGAGCCTGTTCGACTTCCTGGAGCAGAGCCGGGCACCGTTCGAGCGCACCTTCTTCGACTGGCGCGGCGGTCTCGCGGGCGGCGAGCGGGCAGCCGTCAGACCCTCGGCGCCGCTCTATGACGGCGCGGCGTTCGCACCCTTGCGCAAGGCGCTGGCGGAGCTGGAGCCCGTCCCGGGCGCGCTCGAGCATCCCTACTTCGCCGATCCGCAGCCGTGCACCATGCTGATCGACGAGGTCGAGGCGCTGTGGGCGGCGATCGCCGACGGCGACGACTGGGCGCCGCTCGCGGCCAAGCTCGCGGCGATCGACCGGCTGGGCGAGGCCTACAGCCCGAGGTCCGACAGTCCCGGGTGATCGGCGGGCCGTGGCCCCAGGGGCCAGTGATACTTCCGGTCGGCCTCGCGGATCGGCAGGTCGTTGATGCTGGCGAAGCGGCGGCGCATCAGGCCCTCGGCGTCGAACTCCCAGTTCTCGTTGCCGTAGGAGCGGAACCAGGTGCCGGCGTCGTCGTGCCATTCATAGGCGAAGCGCACGGCGATCCGGTCCCCGGTGAACGCCCACAGCTCCTTGATCAGCCGGTAGTCGAGCTCGCGGTCCCATTTGCGGCGCAGGAACCGCACCACCTCCTCGCGGCCGGTCGGGAACTCGGCCCGGTTGCGCCACTGGGTGTCGACCGTATAGGCGAGCGACACGCGCTCGGGCTCGCGCGTGTTCCAGGCGTCCTCTGCGGCACGGACCTTCTGGATCGCGGTCTCGCGGGTGAAGGGCGGGAAGGGTGGACGGCCGCTCATGATGGGCGCTCCCTGGCTCGGTCGGGGCATCGAGTATCGTCGGTCGGGGCGGGTGCCGGAAGCCCGCCCGCCACCGGGTCGGGCGATTGCCGTGCTATCGCGAAACCCGTGCCACCGCATAGGGATCGAGCGCGACCTCCTCTCCGCCATCGAGACGGACCCGCTTCGGTTGGCCGGTCAGATTGACCAGGAAGACCGTGTCGCCGGCGGCGGTCACCTGCACCTCGCGCGGCGCGCTGCTGCGCGAGGCCCAGACGGGCTGCCCGCGCAGGGCGGCGTGGCCGCGCAGGACCTCGTGCACCGGATAGGGATCGCCGTCCGGTGCCACGACCCCCGAGGGGCCGGCGGCGGCACCCAGCGTCACCGCCTCCAGGCCGCCGCGGGCCGCGTGGGCGAGCACGCCGGCATACCAGGCGGCACCGATCAGGGCGTGCTCCCGCGGGTCGCTGTTGGCCATGGCGACCCGGCCGGCCTCTGGGTTCTCGGCCGGGGCGGCGCCATAGGGGTTCTGGCGCATGGCGAGCGTGGAGGGGAACAGCCAGTAGGGCGCGTCGCCGGCGAAGGAGCGCGTGGTCTTGATGATGTAGGGCAGCGCCTCGAGCCCCTCGGTCAGCGAGAGGTCGTCGCAGGCGTGGACCAGCGGGCAGATGGTGTGGCCGACGAAGTCGAACACACCGGCCGGCGGGCGCTTGCGGTTGAGCTCGGTGAAGTAGCTGAACATGCCGCCGCCGAGCGGGATGCCGGGAAAGGCGGCGCGGGCCGCGGCGGCGAGGTCGCTCCAGTCGGGTGCCTTGGGAAAGACGCTGCCGGGCAGGGTGCATTTCAGGTCGGCGGCGGGCGAGACCGCGACCCGGGCCGGGCGCATGCCGGCGCTCGCGACGGCGGCCTTCACCTGGTCGAGGTCGCGGAGCAGGACGTCGAGATCGGCCGTGGGCCTGCCCTTGGCGTCGACGCAGGGCAGCACCACCTCGAGCACGAGGTCGGCGCCGGTGGCGCGGGCGAGCTCGCCGTAGCGCCGCAGCAGCCCCGCGTCATGGCCCTTGCGCGCGTCGAGCTCGGCCATGAGATGCGCCGGCCCCAGCGCCCGCAACGGCTCGACCAGGGCCAGCGCCGCTTCGGCATGCTCGGCAGGGACGGCGAGGCCGACGGCCGGCATCCGCCCCACTTCCTGCCGCTCGATCGTGACGCTGACCGCCTCGTCCTTGCCGGCGGCCGCGCGGGCGGGCGTGCCGGTGACCGTCAGCGCCACCCGCTGATGCAGCTTCCCGCCCTTGGCGATGGTGTAGGGCCAGGGCAGGGCGAGCGGGCGGACATAGGTCTTGTAGGAGGCGTCCAACCAGTTGCGCTGGTCCTCCATCTCGAAGGTGTCGCCCTCCATGCGGCAGGCCACGCGCACCCCGGGCAGCGGCTCGTGGGTCAGCGTCCGCAGGTCCATGAACGGGCAGGAAGGGTCGATCAGCTCGGGAAAGCGGCTGTGCTCGACGCTGCCATCGACCCGCTCGACCTCGACCGGGGCACCGCTCACGCCCTCGACCGGATGCAGGACGACGAAGCCGGTGCGGTTGGTGACGAAGTCGCTCAGCGCCTCGCCCTCGGCGGCGAAGCTGAGATTGCCCGCGGCATCGCCCTCGATCCGCGCGGTATAGGCGAAGGCCTGCTGCGCATCCTGGCACACCGCCCGGTAGCCGACGCGGAAGCCGCCCGCGTCCTGCTCGATCGTCAGGTCGCTGATCTCCGGGTTGTAGGTACCCCAGTTGCGGTCGCGGACGATGTAGCTGACCGCCCGGATCGCCTCGACCCCGTGCACCTTGATGTGCCGCAGATTGCCGGCGTCCAGCGAGCACTCCAGCGGCCCCGCCCGCAGCACTGGGGTCTCCGGCACCGGCTCCTCGGTGCCGAACAGCTTCATTGCGAGTGACGGCTCTGCGGCCATGATATCCTCCCGTCAGACGACCCGATCCGTCTCCGGATCGATCAGGATGGCCCGGTCGAGGTCGGCGAGGAGGTCGAGCTCGGTGCCGGGGGCCTCGACGGTGTGGGCGGGGAGCTCGGCCGAGACCTCGGCCTCGCCGAGCCGGAAGGTGGCGTAGGTGCGGGTGCCGGTGGGCTGGACCAGCTCGACCGTGACCCGCAGCGGAACCTGGCCCGGGCGGGGCGGGCCGCCGCCGGCACGGCTGAAATGCTCGGGCCGGATGCCGAGCGTCACGGCCCGTCCACGATAGGAGGCGAGGCGGTCGGCCCTGGCGACGGGTAGGGGCAGGATCCGGCCATCCGCGAACTGCAGCGCGCCGCCTTCCAGCCGGCAGGGGACGAAGTTCATCTGCGGCGAGCCGAGGAAGCCCGCGACGAAGCGCGTCGCCGGGCGCTCGAACAGCTCCAGCGGTGCCCCCTGCTGCTCGATCACCCCGTCCTTGAGCAGCACGATCCGATCGGCGAGCGTCATCGCCTCGATCTGGTCGTGGGTGACGTAGATCGTGGTCTTGCCGATCTCCTGGTGCAGCCGCTTGATCTCGGCGCGCATCCCGTCGCGGAGCTGGGCATCGAGGTTGGAGAGCGGCTCGTCGAACAGGAACATGCGCGCGTCGCGCACCACCGCCCGGCCGATCGCGACGCGCTGGCGCTGGCCGCCCGACAGCTCGCGCGGCAGCCGCTCCAGCAGGTGGCCGATGCCCAGCATGGCGGCCGCCTTGTCGACGCGGCGGCGGATCTCGCCTTCCGCGAACTTCCGCGCCCGCAGGCCGAAGGCGATGTTCTCGAAGACGTCGAGGTAGGGGTAGAGGGCGTAGTTCTGGAACACCATGGCGATGTTGCGCGCGCGCGGCGGCACCCCGGCCATCGGCTCGCCGTCGAACGCGATGGCGCCGCCGTCGATCTCCTCGAGCCCGGCGATGGTGCGCAGGAGCGTGGACTTGCCGCAGCCCGACGGTCCGACGAAGACGCAGAACTCGCCTTCCTGGATGTCGAGGTCGATGCCGCGCAGGGCGTGGACCTTGCCGTAATATTTCTGCAGGCCCTGGACCGTCAGGCGCGCCATCGGTTCAGCCCTTGACCGCACCGAGGGAGATGCCGCGCACCAGATAGCGCTGCAGCATGGCGACGGCGATGAAGATCGGCAGGGTGCCGAGAACGCTCATGGCGGCGATCTTGCTGTAGAAGTTGGACTGGGCACCCAGATAGTGGGTGACCTGCACGGGGAACGTGGTGACCTCGCTGCGGGTCAGGACCAGCGCGAACAGGAACTCGTTCCAGGCGAAGACGAAGGTGAACACGGCGGTGGCGAAGATGCCGCTGCGCGCCATGGGCAGCACGACTTTCCTGAACACGCCCCAGCGCGTGCAGCCGTCGACCAGGGCCGATTCCTCGAGCTCCAGCGGAATGTCCTGAATGTAGCCGCGCATCATCCAGATCACGTAGGGCAGGTTGAAGGCGGTGTAGAGGACGATCAGGCCGAGATAGGTGTCGACCCAGCCCAGCTTGACGTAGAGCAGGAACACCGGGAACACGATCACGATCGGCGGCAGCATCCGGTTGCTCAGCACCCATAGGGCGAAATTCTCGCCGCCGGTGCGGAAGCGCGCGATCGAGTAGGCGCAGAGCGTGCCGAAGAACATGGCGAGCACGGTGCTGACGGTCGCGATCACCAGGCTGTTGCCGATGGTCTTGGCGTCGCCGTCGCGGAACAGGACGAGGTAGTTCTCGAAGCGGACCGCCGACGGCCACCAGACCGGTGGAAAGGCGAAGATCTCCTCGGCCGTCTTCAAGGACATCGCGAACAGCCAGTAGATCGGAAACAGGAACACGATCAGCGCCACCACCGCCGCGAGGTAGCGCAGGGCGAGACCGAGCCCCCGGTCCGGCTTCACCGTGCGATCTCCACCCGACGCAGGGCGAGCAGCACCAGCAGGTTGACGATCACCAGGATCGCGAACGCCATGGCGGCGGCGTAGCTGGTCTCGAACTGCTTGAAGCCCTGGACATAGGCATAGATCGAGATCGTCTCGGTCATGGTGCCCGGGCCGCCGTTGGTCAGCGCCCAGATGATGTCGAACAGTCGGAACAGGTCCAGCGCCCTGATCAGGACGGCGATCGCCAGCACCGGCCAGATCGCCGGCAGGACGATCTTGCGGAAGGTGACCATGAAGCCGGCGCCGTCGATCTCGGCGGCCTCGAGCTGTGATCTGTCGACGTTGGACAGGGCCGCCAGCAGCAGCAGGAACATGAACGGCGTCCACTGCCAGATCTCGGCGGCGAGGATCGCCGGGTAGACCAGAGCGGGATTGACCGTCCAGAGCAGGGTCACCTCGCGACCGGCGATCCAGCCCAGGATCTGGTTGATCGGGCCGAAGCGCTGGTCGAGCAGGATCGACCACATCGCCCCGCTGACGATCGGCGAGATGACGACCGGCAGCACGAGCAGCGCCACGAACACCTGCCGCCCGGGCATGCGATCGAGGAACAGGTAGGCCAGGAGCAGCCCGAGGATCAGCTCGACCGGCAGGGCGATGGCGAGGAAGAGGAAGGTGTGGCCGAGCGCCAGCCAGAAGCGAGTGTCCTCGATCAGGCGCCGGTAGTTGAGCAGCCCGCTGAAGGAGGTGTCCTCCTCCAGCATGTTGATGTTCTGGAAGCTGACCACGGCCGAGTAGACGATCGGAAACAGGCCGATCAGGAGGATGATCAGCACCGCGGGCGTGATCGCCAGATATTTGAACTGGCGATCCGCGAACTGCGACAGGCGCCCGCCCGCGAGGGCGGGCGCCATGTCACGGTTCACGACGCGGTCGGATAGGCGTTGGGCTTACCGGCCCACGCCTCATAGGCGGCGCGCTGCTTGTCGACGCCGATGCGGTCGGTCAGCGCGTCCCATTGCGCCGCGACCTCATCGAGGATCCCTTGCGGGTCCTGACCCGCCCAGAGCTCGGAGATGCCCTGGCGCAGCGCCTCCTCGTACTTGTCGGTCTGGATGATCGACAGGTCGAGCAGCCCGTTGACCGCACCCGCCTGCAGAGCCTCCAGATATTGCGGCGCCTCCGGCCAGCGGCTCTTGTACTCCTCGGAGGTGAAGTGGTTGTCGCGGAACGGGTCGCGCAGCGCATAGGGGAGCTGAACCCGCTCGATGCTGATGTCGCGGCTGTTGAGCCACTGGATGAACAGGTAGGCTGGATCCTTCTTCTTCGAGTTCGAGGAGATCGCCAGCGCGAAGCCCGCGGCCAGCTCGGGATGCCCGCCCGGGGTCATGGCGTAGCCGACCTTGCCGGCGATCTGGGTCTTGGGCACCCAGGACAAGGCCTTCTCCTCGGTGCCGTAGCCCGCCGCCCAGCGGCCGTAGGGCGGCCAGGAGATCGTCATGGCGGAATCGCCGACCAGGAACGCCGACAGGTTCTTGCCGAAGTCCCAGGTCTCGACCCCGGGCGGCATCCACTTGTTCTCGGCGAGCCACTCCTGGAACACCTTGACGCCGGCCGGGCCGTTGACCGAGGCCTTCATGGTCGCGGCGTCGAAGAACCTGCCGCCCTCGGTCCGGAACCGCTCCTGGAACATGAACTGGGCATAGGGCGGCTGGCGGAAGAACCCGGCGCCATAGGGCTTGCCACCGGTGACCTCGGTGATCAGCGAGCCGACCTGGTCGAAGTCCTTCCAGGTCGTCGGCGGCACCGGCAGATCGCTGCCGTACTTCTCCTTGTAGGCGGCCTGGATCTTGGGATCGCCCAGGATGTCGGTGCGGTAGTAGAGGACGAAGACGTCGCCATCGTCGGGGAAGGCGTAGATCTTCCCGTCATAGGTCATCTGGTTGTCGCGGTAGACGGGTGCGATCTCCTGCAGCTCCTCGCGGAAGCCGTACTTGTCGACATAGGGGTCGAGGACCTCGAGGGCACCGGCGCGCGCCAGATCCGGCATCCAGGAGGGGATCACGTTGAGCGCGTCATAGGCGCCCGAGCCTGCCCGGTGCTCCTGCAGGATCTTGGTGAACATCTGCTCGGTGGCGACCTCGATCACCTTGACGTCGATGCCGGTGAGCTCCTTCCACTTCGGCCCCGAGAAGGTGTTCGGGTCGAGCGCCTGCAGGCCGGCCTCCCAGACGATGGTGATCTCGGTGCCGGCATACTGCTTGGCGGCGTCGACCGCGGTCTGCGCCGCCGAGGCGGCGGACCAGGCCGGGCGCGGCAGCCCCATCGCCGCCCAGCCGCCGAGCGCCGCACCCGCGGCCATGAAATGACGTCTGCGGATCATCGTCTCTTGCCTCCCTCGTGGCGCCCCCGCGGGCGCGCGGCCGTCAGCCGCCGAAGCGTGCCCGGAGCCGTTCCAGCTTGCCACGCCAGGCGGCCTGATTCACCACGTCTCTGTTGACGATGCCGGCAGGTACGCGGCCGTGCATCACCTCGAGCGCCGCTCGGATGTCGGCGGCGCCGTTCCCGGCGAAGCACTCGTCGGTCCAGCACAGCGAGTGCGGTGCCACCACGACATTGTCGAGCTGGAGGATCGGCTCGTCGGCCGGGCAGGGCTCGACCTCGAACACGTCGAGCCCGGCGCCGGCGATCGTGCCGTCGGTCAGCGCCCGATGCAGGGCGCGCTGATCGACCACCGGCCCGCGCGCCGTGTTGATGACGTAGGCCTCGGGCTTCATCAGCTCGAGCAGGCGCTCGCCGACGATGTGGTGGGTGGCCTCGCTCAGGGGCACGCTGACCGAGAGGAAGTCCGCGCGGCGGAACAGCTCCTCGAGCCCGACCAGCTCGACGCCGAGCTCGGCCGCGACCTTCGGGTCCTGATAGGGGTCGTGGGCGATGAACTTCATTCCGAACGGTGCGGCGAGGCGGAACACCTCGGCGCCGATATTGCCCATGCCGAGCTGGCCCAGGGTCTTGCCGACCAGGCCCTCGCCCATATGGTCCGAGCGCTTGGCCCAGCCCTCGGGGCCCTGGCGGCAGAGCCGGTCCTTGACCAGCAGCTTCTGGGTGAGCGCCAGGATGAAGGTCAGGATCGAGACCGCCACCGGCCGGCGCACGCCGTCGGGCGTGATGCACAGCGCGATCCCCGCCTCGGTGCAGGCCGGGACGTCGACGCTGTCGTAGCCGACGCCGAACCGGGCGACGACGGCGAGCTTGCCGTCGGCCGGCACGCTCTCCTTCGCGAACTTGGGGACCAGCAGGATGAGGGCATCGCAGCCGGCGAGGCCCGCCGCGGGCATCACGCCGTCGACCGCGTCGACATAGACCATCTCGACGTCGGGATCGGTCGTCAGCGGCGAGAGATCGAAGCTGGGATAGGTCGGGCTGCCGTCGGCCTTGCGGAAATCGCCACTGAGCGCCACGCGGAACTTGCTCATGCCTTGTCCCCGCACGCGGCGCGGATGCCGTCGACGCCGGCCTTGACCGCGGCCTGATAGGCCCAGACGTCGCCCGAGTAGCAGATGTAGTCGAAGCCCTTCTTCCAGTAGTCGGCGCCGGTGGCGACATCGGGGACAAGGCGGCCCGTCGACTTGCCGTGCTTGCGGCAGGCCTTCACCACGGTGTCGATCGCGTCCAGGAAGTCCTTGTGCTCGAACTGGCCGGGGATGCCGAGCGACGAGGACAGGTCGAAATGGCCGACCCAGAGACAGTCCACGCCGTCGAGGGCCGCGATCGCGTCGGCGTTCTCGACACCTGCCTTGGTCTCGATCTGCGCATAGAAGGTCGTCCGCGCATTGGCGGCGGCGAGCTTCTCCAGCACCGCCCCGCCCCTGTACGCGTCGTGCGCCACGCCGAGCGCCACGCCGCGCTGGCCCTCGGGCACGTACTTCATGCAGTCGAGGATGTGCCGGGCTTCCTTCGCGTCGTTGACCATCGGCAGCATGATGCCCTCCGCACCCATGTCCGCCGCCCGCGCGATGTGGTGGTACTCCTTCGACGGCACGCGCACGATCGTCGGCACGCGACCGGCCTCGAAGTAGCGGATCACGCTCTTGATGGTCTCGTTGTGGAAGCCGGAATGCTCGGTGTCGAACAGGACGAAATCGCAGCCCGCGTTCTTCAGCATGTGGCCGATGCCCGGGGTGGCGAACTCGACGATGAAATGACCCACCTTGAGCTCGCGGCTCTGCGCCTGCTCCTTGAGGGTGTCGGCGGCCATGATGATCCTCCCAGATCAGAGTGCGGCGAAGCTCAGCCGATGCACGGTCTTATTCGCGACCAGCGGGGCCGACGCCTCGTTGAACTCGGCGAAATGCGGGGTGGCGAGATGCGCGGCGAAGGCGGCGGCATCGTCATAGATCTCGTAGAGCACGATCCGGTCGCCCGGCCCGCCCTCGGGGGTCAGCACGTCGAACAGGCTGCAGCCCGGCTCGTCGCGCAGCGAGGCTGCGGCGTTCTCGAGCACCAGCCGCCGGAACTCCGGCTCCTTGCCCGGGTGCAGGACGAACTCGACCAGAATGACGAGACGACGGTCCATGGCCATGGCCCTAGAGATGCACCGTCTCGCCGGTCTCCGCCGAACGGTAGGCGGCCTCGACGACGGTGAAGGTCTTCAGATTGTCCGCACCGGAGGTCTCGGGCTCGACGCCCCGGCGCAGGCAGTCGACCCAGTGCTCCTCGATCCTGAGCACGCTCTCCTGCACCACGTGCCAGGGCCGTTCCGCCCAGGGCAGGGGCTTCGGGTCGAGCTCCCGGTATTCCGGCTTGCCGCCCCGCGTGCCGATGCGCAGCCGGTAACCCTGCTCCAGCCGCAGCGCCCCCTTGTCGCCGTCGATCTCGATCAGCGTCTCGGGGAAGGGGTCGGGCAGGATCGGCGTGGCGTAGCAGACGTCGACCACGGAGACCGCACCGCCCTTGTGCTGCACCAGCATGGTGGCGCTGTCCTCGCCGCGGATGTTCGGGTTCACCCGCCTGGTGCGACAGGCGATCGAGGCGACCTCGCCGAAATAGAACCGCGCCATGTCGAGGACGTGGACGCCCACGTCCGAGATGGCGAACCGCTCCTCGGTCGCGAGATAGGGCTGCTTGGCGTAGATGTCGTGCCCGGTGCGGAAGGTGATCCGGCCGAAATGCGGAGTGCCGACCAGGCCCTCGCCGATCAGCTCGCCGATCCTGCGCAGCGGCGGCTGGAAGCGGAAGTTCTCGTGCACCATCAAGGGCACGCCGGCCTCCGCACAGGCTTTGACCATCGCCTCGCAGTCGGCCAGCGTCGGGCCGAACGGCTTCTGCACGATCGCCGGCACCTTCATGCTGGCCGCGAGCTCGACCAGCGGCCGGTGCGACGGCACCGTGGTCGCGATGTCGACGAAGTCGGGCTTCATCTCGCGCAGCATGGCGGCGGCGTCGGTGTAGGCGCGCCCGGCTCCGAAGCGCTGCCTGGCGCTCTCGGCCTTGGCCGGATCGAGGTCGCACACCGCTACCAGCTCGACGTCCGGGATGGTGGCCCAGGCGTTGAGGTGATTCTCGGCGAAGAACCCGCAGCCGATGACGGTGCCGCGCAAGCGCTGGCTCATGTCTCTTCCACCCTGATCTTGCGCATTTCTAGCCGCTCGAGGATGCCGGTGCGGATCGAGTCCACCAGCACGGCGATGAAGATGATGGCGCTGACGATCAGCGGATAGACGTAGGGGTCGGCGTTGGTCATGACCAAGCCGTGCTCCACGGTCTGGATCAGCACCGCCCCGAACACGGTGCCGACCACCCCGCCGCGGCCGCCGAACAGCGAGGTGC
>JBFWWD010000077.1:0-21904 GCA_050246385.1 Geminicoccaceae bacterium | reverse complement strand
ACGGGCGCAAGGTGCTGACCGCACCGGCGCAGGGCCTGACGCGGGTGGCGATCATCCGCGCCATGGTCGGGCGCGCGATCAGCGAAGTCCATGCCGGCACGGCGGCGCGCTCAAGCCGGCCGGCTTTGGAGGTGCGGGACCTGTCGCTGCTGGCGACCCGCGCTGGAGCGGCACCGCGCCGGGTCATCGACGGCGTCGGCTTCGCCGTGAGCCGGGGTGAGGTCCTCGGTATCGGCGGCCTACTCGGCGCCGGCCGCACGGAGATCCTGGAGACCATTTTCGGCGTCGCCGACGGCGAGCGGTCGGGCAGCCTCCTGCTCGACGGCGTGCCGGTCACGATCTCCGGCGCCGAAGCCGCCAAGAACCTGGGTGTCGCCTTCGTCACCGAGGATCGCAAGGCGACGGGTCTGGTCTTGGACTTTTCGATCCGGGCCAATGCCGCCTTGCCCTCGCAGGGGCGGCTTGCACGCTTGGGCATCGCGAGCCGCCGGCGCGAGACGGCGCTGGCCCAGGAAACGATTGCCCGGCTCAACATCCGCTGCACCGGGCCGGAGCAGAAGGTCTCGGGCCTTTCGGGCGGCAACCAGCAGAAGGTCGTGCTCGGCAAGTGGCTGGCGACCGCACCGCGGGTGCTGCTCCTGGACGAGCCCACGCGCGGCATCGACGTCGGCGCCAAGCAGGAGATCTATGCGCTGATCGAGCAGCTCAAGGAGGCCGGGGTCGCCATCGTCCTGGTGAGCTCGGAGTTGCCGGAGCTGCTGCTCCTGGCCGACCGTATCCTGGTGATGTGCGAGGGCCGCGCCACCGGCCTGCTCGATCGCGCCGAGGCGACACAGGAGCGCATCATGGAACTCGCAGCGCCGAGAGCGCTCGGCGAGCACGCCGCATGAGGCTGCTGCGCCTCCTCGCCCGCACCAAGCTCTACTGGGGCCTCGCCGCGATCTTTGTCGCCGGCGTGCTGCTGTCGCCGCACACCTCCAAAGGCGTGAACATCTTCCTGTCCTACGGCAACCTCGCCGACGTGCTGCGCCAGGTCTCGATCACCGGCATCGTCGCGGTCGGGATGACGCTGGTGATCCTCACCGCCGGCATCGACCTCTCGGTCGGCTCGGTGCTGGCATTCGGCTCGGTGCTGTGCGCGATGCTGCTGACCCAGCCGGGCTGGACCCCCGCCGCCGTGATGGGGGTGCCGGCCACCGTGGTGGTGGTGTTCGTCGCGATTTTCCTGCTCGTCCGCTTTCTCGCGCGCGGCCTCGCACGCGGACCTCAGGTCCCGATCGGCCATCGCGCGGAGGAGCGGCGGCGGCCGCTGCTGGACAGCTGGCTGCCGACCGTGGCTGCCATCGCGGTCGCCCTGCCGGTGGCCGGCTGGTGCCTGGCCCAGGTGCCGGGCAAGTTCGGCGTGCTGGGGGTGCTGGTGGTGGTGCCGTGCGCCGGGCTGCTGGTCGGCGCGCTCAACGGGGTGATCATCGTCCACGGACGCCTGCAGCCGTTCATCGTCACCCTGGCGATGATGGTCGGCGCGCTCGGCGCGGCGCGTCTGACCGCCGGTCAGGACAACGCCGTCCTGCCGGTCTACACCGGCTCGAACGCGGTCCAGGAGTTCGACGCGCTGCGCAGTGTGGTGCTCGGCGTCGTGCCGGTGCCCGGGCTGGTGTTCCTGGGCGTGCTTGTGATCTTCCTGCTGCTGCTCAACTGCACCGCCTTCGGCCGCTATGTCTACGCGATCGGCGGCAACGAGGAGGCGACCCGGCTTTCGGGCGTCCCGGTCGGCCGCGTCACGATCGCGACCTACGCCCTGTCGGGGATGCTCGCCACCCTGGCCGGGGTGCTCTATGTGGCGCAGTACCGGCAGGGCAAGCCGGATGCCGGCACCGGCCTCGAGCTGGATGCGATCGCGGCGGTGGCGATCGGCGGCACGAGCCTCGCCGGTGGCAAGGGCGGGCTCGCCGGCACCCTGGTCGGCGTCCTGATCTTCGGCCTGCTCGGCAACATCCTGCAGCTCAACAACATCACCTCGAACCTGCAGCTCCTGCTCAAGGGCATCATCATCGTTCTGGCGGTGCTCCTGCAGGAGCGCGACATCCGCCTGCTGGCGCTGCGCCCGTGGCGTCGCCACCGAGAAACCGCGCCTGGAACAGCCGTCGCCGGACGTGGCCGTACGAGTACCGACGGCGAACGAGGCATCAGGGAGACCGCGCATGAAGCGCCGTGAACTGTTCGGGGCCGCCGCCGTCCTCTCGCTCGGAGCGGGGACGCTCATCCTGCCCGCCGGCTACCGGCCGCTGCGGGCCCAGGCCAAGTGGCGGATCGGCTTCTCGCAGGTGACGACGATCGAGCCCTGGCGGGTGCAGTTCAACAAGGACATCCGGGCCGAGGCGGCCAAGCATCCCGAGGTCGAGCTCTTGATCTCGGACGGCGAGGACCGCACCGAGAAGCAGGTGGCCGACGTCGAGAACTTCATCACCCAGCAGGTCGACGCCTTACTGGTGTCGCCCAAGGAATCGGCCGGGCTGACCGGTGTGGTCGAGAAAGCGATCGATGCCGGCATTCCGGTGTTCGTGCTCGACCGCAACGTCGACACCGACCGCTACACGCAGTTCATCGGCGGGGACAATGTGCTGATCGGGCGCACGGCCGGCGAACATGTGGTGAAGCTGCTCGGTGGTCCCGGTCAGGCCAAGGGCAACCTGGTCGAGATCTGGGGCAATCCCGGCACCCAGCCGGCACATGACCGGCACGACGGTTTTCACGAGTTCACGGACAAGGAGCCCGGCATCACCAACCTGCTCGACCAGCAGAGCGCCGACTGGAAGCAGGCCGAGGCCTACGACATCATGGCGACGGCCCTGCGCAACCACGAGGAGATCGATCTCGTCTACGGTCACAACGACCCGATGGCCTATGGCGCCTATCTCGCCGCCAAGGACGCCGGCCGCGAGAAGGACATCCTGTTCCTCGGCATCGACGCGTTGCCCGACGAGGGCGTGCGTTGGGTCGCGAATGGCGAGCTGGCTGCGACGTTCCTCTACGCCACGCCGGGAGCCGAAGGCCTCAGGCAGGCGATAAAATTCCTGAATGGCGAGCAGGTGGAGAAGACCATCACCCTGCCGACCATGGCCGTGACCAAGGAGAATGCCGGGGAGATCCTGAAGGCCAACGGACTCTGAGCCTGCCGCGGGGCCGGCGCACGCCGGCCCCGCGGACGACAGTTGCATGAGCCAGTGTTATAAGATATTATTCCTGCATGCTGCGTCATGTGGGGACCTGCAATGCGTCTGTTCGCCGCTTCGGCCCTGGGCCTGCTCGCCGCCTGCACCGAGGTTCAGACCTATGGCTCCGCCGCGATCGAGCAGCGGCGCACGATGAACGATCTGCAGGCGCGGGCCACGATGGCCGCCACCTGCGACATCTCGCTGGGCGCCTATTTCCGCGAGCTGAGCCCGATGGAGCAGCGCTATGCCGGGCTGGTCTGCGGTGGGATCTTCCCGGAGCCGCTGGAGTCCCGGCTGCCGGTGACCGCGGGCCGGACCTGACGGCCGCAACACGGACAGGATCGCTTCAGCGACGCACGGGGTCGCGAAACAGCTCGAGGATCCCGCGCACCGGGATCGTCAGCCAAGTCGGCCGGTTCGCCGCTTCGTAGCGGATCTCGTAGAACAGCTTCTCCAGCGCGAAGGCCCGCAACAGCCGGTCAGCTACCTGCTCGCTCCGGGGCCAGGTCGGGCAGCCCGCAATCTCGGCGCGATAGGCCGCGAGGAACAGCCGGCAGGTCCGGTCGCGCCAGGCGAGCACGGTGGGGATCGCGTCCCCACTCTCGGCCGGACCGTCGGCGCCCTGCAGCGCGGCCGCCCATGCCGCGTAATCGAAGGAGCGCAGCATCCCGGCCACGTCCTTGAGCGGCGAGCCCTTGGCCCGGCGCTCGTCCAGGGATCGCGCCGGCTCCCCTTCGAAATCGAGGATCATCGCGTCGTCGGCGGTGAGCAGAACCTGGCCCAGGTGAAAGTCGCCGTGCAACCGCGACTTTGCGAGATGCATGGTACCGATCTCGAACGCGCCGAGCGCCTTCTCGACCCTCGGCCGCAGAGCCAGTGCGGCCTCGATGTCGGCTGCGAGCGCTGGTGCCGCGCTGGTGCGCGCCTGCGCGAGCGTGGCGAAACCCGCGGCCACCTGGGCGCGTGCGTCGCCGAGCCATCGGGCCACGTCCCCGGCAGAGACCGGCTCGGGCGCGAATGCCGCGTCGTCGCTGTCGATCGCGAAGGCCCGGTGCATCTGTGCCGTCCTGCGACCCAGGGTTCCGGCGATCCAGTCGTAGGCGGTGCTCCGCCCGCGGGCGGCCAGGTCGCGGCGCACATGGTCGAGAGTGAGCCGCCATGCGTCGCCCTGGCCGGGGATGAACCCGAACGCGGCGGCATAGGCGACGGCCTCGCCCTCCGCTCCGATGCGCTCGACGGAGCCGAGCCAGGGCGGCGTGCCCGCGAACCCCGCCACCTCGGTGAGGAACCGACCGATCTCGATCTCCGGTTGAATGCCGCGCTCGAGCCGGCGGTAGATCTTGAGCATCACCCGCTCACCGACCAGCACGGAGCTGTTGCTCTGCTCGGCGCCCAGGCGGCGCACCGAAGGCTCGGCGTCGAGGCCGAGCGCCTGCAGCCGGGCGCTCGCGCGAAAGCGCAGGACGGAATCGCCGGCCGCGATCTCGGATCCTGCCAGCATGTGGCGGATCAGAGCACGCGCGAACCCGGGGACCAGGGCGGCATCAAGGGCGACGCCTGAGCGATCGCGACGCAGCACCTCCGCCAGCGCGCCTGAATTGGACTGTCGGTTCCAATCGACAGCAACGGGCACGAAATAACGCTGATCGGCGCCCTGGCTGAAGGACGCGACCGCCTCGATCAGCAGCAGCTCGTCGCCGTCCGCCTCAAGCTCGCCGCACCAGGTGGGAGTGACCGAATCGAGCCGGCGGTCCTTGGCCGCGAACCAGCGCTGGCCTGGAAGATGGTGCAGCAGGGCTTCCCTGATCGCGCCGCCACCCGGCCCGCCCCCGTCGAGAGACCGGCAGCCGTCGCTCAGATCGATCCTGGGCATGACCGGCTTTCCTGTTCGATCCCGCTCGCCGCCCACGACGGCGCTCAGGACGGGAGACCCGGCGGGACCAGCCGCCAGATAGCATAGGGATTGTGCTGCGGATCGAGCCAGATGTGTTGCACCTTCCCCGTCCAGGTGAAGCGGCCGCCACCCAGTAGGTCCTCGGCCTGAATGCTGGCGGAGTCGCCCAGGCCGAACCGCCACAGCGGCACCTCGAAGTGGCAGCCCTGGGCGTGACGCGGGTCGAGGTTGATCGCGACCATCAGCACATTGTCCATCGCGGCGGTGCGCTTGCTGAACACCAGGACCTGGTCGTTCCACGCCGCGTGGAACTCCAGGTTGGTGAAGTGCCACAGTGCCGGATTGGCGCGCCGGATCAGGTTGAGCCGGGTGATGTCGTTGCGGATGTTGCCCGGCCGGCCCCAATCCCACGCCTTGATCTCGTACTTCTCGCTGTCGAGATACTCCTCGCGCCCGGGCACCGGCGCGGCCTCGCACAGCTCGAAGCCGCTGTAGACCCCCCAGAGCGGCGAGAGCGTGGCCGCGAGCGCCGCGCGGACGCGGAAGCCGGGTCGGCCCGAGCTCTGCAGGAACACCGGATTGATGTCCGGCGTGTTGACGAAGAAGTTGGGGCGCATGTGCTCCTTGGGCTCGTCCTGGGTAAGCTCGGTCAGATATTCGGTGAGCTCCTCCTTGGTGTTGCGCCAGGTGAAGTAGCTGTATGACTGGGTGAAGCCGATCTTCGCCAGCCGCCGCATGACCTTGGGCCGGGTGAACGCCTCGGAGAGGAAGATCGCCTCCGGATGCCGGTCCTGGATCTCGCGGATCACCCATTCCCAGAACGGGATCGGCTTGGTGTGGGGATTGTCGACCCGGAAGGTCTTCACGCCGAGCTCGATCCAGTGCAGCAGCACGTCGCGGATCTCGAGCCAGATGCCCGGCAACGCATCGCCGTAGAATTCGAGATGGACGATATCCTCGTACTTCTTGGGCGGGTTCTCGGCGTATTTGATGCTGCCGTCGGGGCGCCAGTCGAACCATTCCGGGTGCTGTCTGATCCAGGGATGGTCCGGCGCCGTCTGGATCGCGAAGTCGAGCGCGATCTCGAGCCCGTGCTCCTCGGCGGCCGACACGAGGCGCCTGAAATCGTCCTCGCTGCCCAACTCCGGATGGATCGCGTCGTGGCCACCCAGCTCGGAGCCGATCGCATAGGGGCTGCCCGGATCGTCCGGGCCGGCGGTGAGGCTGTTGTTGCGCCCCTTGCGGTTCTTGCGGCCGATCGGATGGATCGGCGGGAAGTAGAGCACGTCGAAGCCCATATCGCGGACATAGGGCAGCTTGCGGATCACATCCTCGAACGTGCCGTGCCGGTGCGGATCGTCGCTCATTGAGCGCGGGAAGAGCTCGTACCATGCCGCGAAGGCGGCCGCGGTACGGTCGACCACCACCTCGAGTTCGCGCCCGTAGCGCGAGAGGTCGGTGCGCGGCGCACAGCGGCGCATCAGAGCGCGGACCGTCTCGCCCAGCATGATCGCGAGCTGCCAGCCATGGTCGTCCTTGCGCCCATCGAGCTCGGTCAGCAGCTCCCGGAGTGCGGTGCGATCCTCGCCCTGGGCGTTCTGGATCGCGCTCTCGAGGAGGTTGCGTCCCTCGATCAGCTCGAGGCCGATCGGAACACCGGCATCGTGCTTCTTGCCCACCTCGACGCGCCAGGACTCGAACAGGTCGCGCCACGCTTCCACCGTGTAGCGATAGCGGATGTTGCGGGTCAGCGGCAGATCGCCTGCCCAGCGGTCATTGTCGACGAGGCGCATCGGCACCTCCGACCACCGGTCGTCGGCCGCACACCGGTACTTCACTACGGCGGCGAGGCGCTCGTGCCCGTCCCCGAAGATGTCGGCCTCGACCGTCAGGACGTCGCCGACGACCCGCTTGACGGGGAAACGGCCGCCGTCGAGCTCGGGTGCGACCTTCTCGATGGCGACGCGGTTGCTCGCCAGCCGGTTGAGCCGTGCCAGGGCCTCTTCGTGCGACGACACCTTGCCCGGCTGGAGCTCGTCGACCCGCCCCAGCAGCAGGCGCACGCCCAAGGGATCGAGGGTGATCGGCGCGCGCGCCTGGAAGATGAGGGGCGAAACGCAGGGCGTGGCGTCGGTGAAGGAGCAGATGCGTCCACCGGCGGCGGTCAGCAGCGGCCCGGGGTCGATTCCGTCCGGATGGGCGAAGTCCGGGTTCACCAGCAGCAGTGCCGCTTCGTCGGCGGCGAGGGCGGTGCCCGCGTCGAGCCGCAGCAGGCCGACCACACGGCCGTTGGGAGCGGTCACACGCCGCAGCGGCCAAGCGCCGGCCAGTGCAGCGCAGCCGGCCTTCACCTCGTTTGCCGCCGTGATGAACGCCGAGAGGTCGATCTCCGGCGACGAGGTGATGGCGGCCCAGTCCTCGGGCCGGCTCGAGACGGGATCCATGCGGCGGCGGGCGCCGTACTCGAAGCCCATCGGCATCAGCACTCCGGAGGCGATGCCGACCGCGACGAGATAGCGCGCACGGTCCAGGGCCTCGACCGCTTCCGGCTGCGCCAGGTTGAAGTCCTCCGCCAGACGCGCGGTGTTGTGGTCCTCCGGGAAGGCGACCGTGGGCGCGATCCGGCGCAGCTGCTCGTGCTGGTCGAGGAACCAGCGGGCGTGGAAGTCCCACCAGCGGCTGCTGTCGAAGATCAGGTCGAAGCCGCAGCCGGCAAGCCCCAGCACCTGCTCGAACGGGCAGCCCAGAGCCGCGGCAAGGAAGACTGCATTCGGATGTCGCAGCCGAACCCGCGCGATCAGCTCGCGCCAGAAGTCGGGCGGAACCTTGTAGGCCGAGCTGCAGCGGAAACCGGAGGCACCGAGATCGAGGAAGTGCGAGGCGAGCTGGGCGAAGTAGGCCAGCTGGTCGGAACGATGCTCGCGACTGACGAGGTCGAGCTCGGCGAGATCGCCCATGACTCGGGGCGAGCGCGAATCGTTCGGGTTGGCGAGAACGGGTGTGACCACATCGCCGTTCGGTGCGCGCCGGAACCAATCGGGGCGTTCGGCCACCAGAACAGCGTCGCGGGCTGCATGCGGGACGATGAGGTCGACCATGACCTGGAGGCCGTGGTCGGCGCCGGCGCGGAAGAAGACCGCCGTCAGTTTGGCCGCATCGCCCGTCGCGTCGCCACGCACCAGCGGGTGAAGCTCGTAAGGATTGCGCACCGCGTAGATGCTGTTCGAGGCTCCGGGCTGCCAGAACGCGTTGACGTAGACCCAGTCGAACCGCATCGCCGCGATGCGCGGCAGATGCTCCGGCCAGCGATCGATCGGACCCGCAAGCAGTGGGTGCAGATTGTAGATCCGAGGCGATCGCCCGGACGGGTTCCCGCGTGTCGAGGTACTGTTGTAGGTCACGTGCGCCATCCCGTTCTGCTTGGCAACGATGGCGGTGGCGGCGAGTTCCCGCCACGCTATGGCTCTACTGCGATGACGGAGCCAGAGGCATGCTGCGAACAGCCCTGTCCGGAGACTATCCGGATCGGCGGCAGCCCTGACAACCCATGATCGACTATCGCGCCGCGATGGTGCCCTGTTGGTCCGGGGCGGCGACGGGGTGCCGAGCGCTTGGCCGGCTCGCCGCCAGCAGCTTGCCGAGCTCCATGAAGTCGCGCTTGCGCGGGGAGGATCGCCGACAGGCCAGGGCCACCGACCTGGTCGGCTCGGGGGCGGGGAAGCGCAGCAATGCTATCCTGGGATCGTGCACTTCGAAGGGCAGGCTGATCTCCGGCAGCACCGTGATGCCGAGCCCGTTCGCAACCATCTGAATGATCGTGGACAGGCTCGAAGCGCCGAAGCTGGCCACGGCATCACGATCGACCGCCCGGCAGTAGCTCAAGGTCTGGTCGCGTAGGCAATGGCCCTCCTCGAGCAGGAGCAGCCGCTCCTCCGACAGCAGACGTCGGGTGCAGCCCGGCTGATTTGCCAGGGGATGCGCCGCGGGAACCGCGAGCACGAAGCGGTCGTCGAACAGGTGGAACGTTTCGAGCTCGGGCTGCTCGACCGGCAGCGCCAGCACCAGCACGTCCAGCAGCCCGCGCTGCAACTCGCCGACCACGGCCGCGGTCTGGCTTTCGCGCAGGCGCAGCTCGAGACTCGGATGGCGCTCCTGCAGGACAGGCAGGGCCGCCGGCAGCAGATAGGGGGCGATCGAGGGAATGACCCCGAGGTGCAGCGGCCCGGCCAGCAGTCTCGTCCCGTGGCGTGCATAGTCCTCGAGGTCGGCGACCTCGGCGAGGATTCGCGCGGCGCGGCGGGCGACCTCCTCGCCTTCCGCGGTGAGCGAAATGTGGCCGCGGCCGCGCTCGACCAGCGCGGTTCGCAGCCCGGCCTCCAGCTCCTGGATCTGCACCGAAAGTGCGGGCTGCGAAACCGCGCATTCCTCGGCAGCTCGGCCGAAGTGGCGGTGTCGGGCGAGGGCCGCGAGGTAGCGAAGCTGGCGCAGGGTGGTCACAAGAGAGACTTATCGCCTCTCTTCGCCCACCGCGCCAGGACCCATCGAGACCGTTGCCTATTGCGTCGATGAGACGTCCCAGCCGGGAACACCGGTCATGTCCGGCAGCCGGTGTGCGATCCCCTTGTGACAGTCGATGCAGGTGCGCTCGCCCGAGGCCAGGAGCGTGCCGTGCATCTGTGCCGCCCGGGCGCTCTGGCGGGTGAAGTCCATCGATTCGAAGCTGTGGCAGTTGCGGCATTCGAGGCTGTCGTTGGCCTTGAGCCGGTGCCATTCGTGCTCGGCGAGCTCGCGCCGCTTGGCGGCGAACTTCTCTGGCGTGCTGATCGTGCCGAAGATCTTGCCCCAGACCTCCTTCGAGGCCTGCATCTTGCGGGCGATCTTGTGGGTCCATTCGTGCGGGACGTGGCAGTCGGGGCAGGTCGCGCGCACGCCGGAGCGGTTGCTGAAATGGATGGTCTGCTTCAGTTCCTGGAACACGTTGTCGTGCATCTCATGGCAGGAGGTGCAGAATGCCTCGGTGTTGGTCAGCTCCAGCGCGGTATTGAAGGCGCCCCAAAAGACGACGCCGGCGACAAAGCCGCCGATGGTGAGGAAGCCCAGGCTGAAATAGACGCTGGGGCGGGTGAGGACCCGCCAGAAGCGCCAGACGAGGTCGAGAAGGCGGCGCCACATTGCTGCCACCTCCTACTGCGCACGCTGGACGCGCTGCCGGTCGAGCAGCGTGTCGATATCGACGAACTGGTTCTCGATCACCGGCTCGACGTCGTGCTGCGACACGTGGCATTGGGTGCAGAAGTAGCGGCGGGGCGAGACCGAAGCCAAGGTCTGCAGGTCGCGGTCCATGAAATGGGTGATGCTGATCATCGGCGCCTGCGACTGGGCGGTGAACTGGCGGCCGTGGCAGGTCAGGCATTTGTTGGCGTTGAGCGTGATCTGGTAACCTTGGATGGTGTGCGGAATCACCGGCGGCTGCTCGGGCCAGCTGCGCGCCTGGCGCTGGTCGTTGTTGATCTCGCGCGCGAGCGGCGGCGGCTGCGGCTCCTCGTCCAGGGGAGTCGGGCCGCGCAGGCCGTAGAGGTGCTGGGCCATGGCCGCGCCGGAGGCCAGCGCCATCAGGGCGGCTGCGAGGATCAGGGTGTGTCGCATGGCCCGCCTCACGCCTTGCGCACCCGGCAGGCGCATTTCTTGAAGTCGGTCTGCTTGGAGATCGGGTCGGTCTGATCGAGCGTGACCTTGTTGATCAGCTGGCTGGCGTCGAACCAGGGCACGAACACGACGCCCGGCGGCGGCTTGTCGCGGCCGCGGGTTTCGACCCGGGTCAGTATCTGGCCACGGCGCGATTCGACCGCAACCTCGTCGCCGCGCCGCAGGCCACGCTTGGCCGCGTCGTCCGAGTGCATGAACACGACGGCGTTGGGAAAGGCCTTGAACAGCTCCGGCACGCGGCCGGTCATCGAGCCGGAATGCCAGTGCTCGAGCACCCGGCCGGTGACCAGCCAGAGATCGAACTCCTCGTCCGGCGCCTCAGCCGGCGGCTCGTAGGGGAAGGCGAAGATCCGCGCCTTCTTGTCGGGGAAGCCGTAGAACTGGACCTCCGTCCCGGCCTCGACATAGGGGTCGAGCCCCTCGCGGTAGCGCCAGCGCGTCTCCTTGCCATCCACCACCGGCCAGCGCAGGCCGCGCACCTGGTGATAGGTGTCGAACGGGGCGAGGTCGTGGCCGTGATGCCGCCCGAACATGGCGTACTCCTCGAACAGGCCCTTCTGCAGGTAGAAGCCGAACGATTCGCTCTCGTGGTTGGCGTAGCCCTCCTCGATGTCGGTCAGCGGGAACCGGTCGACCTGGCCGTTGCGGAACAGCACCTCGTAGAGCGTCTTGCCCTTGTGCTCGGGTGTCTTGGCCAGCAGCTCCTCGGGCCACACCTCCTCGACCGTGAAGCGCTTGCTGAACTCGACCAGCTGCCACAGGTCCGAGCGCGCCTCGCCGGGCGCGGTCACCAGCTGGTGCCAGAAATGGGTGCGGCGCTCGGCATTGCCGTAGGCGCCCTCCTTCTCGACCCACATCGCCGCCGGCAGGATCAGGTCGGCGGCAAGCGTGGTCACGGTCGGATAGGCGTCCGACACCACGATGAAGGTCGCCGGGTTACGGTAGCCCGGATAACCTTCCTCGTTCATGTTGGCGGCGGCCTGCATGTTGTTGTTGACCTGGACCCAGTAGGCCAGGAGCTCGCCGTCCTTGAGCTTCCGATTCTGCTCGACCGCGTGATAGCCGGGCTTGTCGCCGATGGTCCCCGGCGGCAGCTTCCAGATTTCCTCGGTGTGCTGGCGGTGCTCCGGGTTGGTCACCACGAGATCGGCCGGGAGACGGTGCGAGAAGGTGCCAACCTCGCGCGCCGTGCCACAGGCGGAGGGTTGGCCGGTGAGCGAGAACGGGCTGTTGCCGGGCTCGCTGATCTTGCCGGTCAGAAGGTGCAGATTGTAGACCATCTGGTTCGCCCAGACACCGCGCGTGTGCTGGTTGAACCCCATGGTCCAGAACGACATGACCTTGATCTTGGGATCGGCGTAGAGCTCGGCCAGCGCCTCGAGCCGGCTCTCGGGCACCCCGGACAGCTTGGTGACCATCGGCCCGTCGTAGCTGTCGACGAAGGCGGCGAACTCCTCGAAGGTCATCTCGGTCGAGCCGGTCGGGTCCTTCGTGTTCGCGGCCTGCTGCTCCAAGGGGTGCTCGGGGCGCAGGCCGTAGCCGATGTCGGTGTTGCCGCGGCGAAAGTTCGTGTGCTTGTCGACGAAATCCCGATTGACGCGGTCGGTCCTGATGATGTGGCGTGCGATGTAGTTCAGCATGGCCAGATCGGCCTGCGGCGTGAACACGATCGGGATGTCGGCAAGATCGAAGCTGCGGTGCTCGAAGGTGGAGAGCACCGCCACCTTCACATGTGGGTGTGAGAGCCTCCGGTCGGTCACCCGGGTCCACAGGATCGGGTGCATCTCGGCCATGTTCGAGCCCCAGAGCACGAACGCGTCGGCGGCCTCGATGTCGTCGTAGCAGCCCATCGGCTCGTCCATGCCGAAGGTGCGCATGAAGCCGAACGCCGCCGAGGCCATGCAGTGGCGGGCGTTCGGGTCGACATTGTTGGAGCGAAAGCCGCCCTTGAACAGCTTGTTGGCGGCGTACCCCTCCCAGATCGTCCACTGGCCGGAGCCGAACATACCCACGCCTGAGGGGCCCTTGGCATTGAGCGCTTCCTTATACTTTACGGCCATGATGTCGAACGCCTGATCCCAGGTGATCGGCGTGAACTCGCCGTCCTTGGCGTATTCTCCGTCCGTCATGCGCAGGAGCGGCGTGGTCAGCCGGTCGCTGCCGTACATGATCTTGGAGAGGAAATAGCCCTTGACGCAGTTCAGGCCGCGATTGACCTCGGCGTTGATGTCGCCGTGGGTTGCGACCACGCGCCCGTCCTTGACCGCGACCATCACTCCACAGCCCGTGCCGCAGAACCGACAGGGCGCCTTGTCCCATCGCAGCTGGGCCTCGTCACCCGGCACGATCACATTGGCCGCCTCACCGGCCAGCGGGATACCGGCGACCGTGGCTGCAATCGCCGCAGCCTGGGCCTTGATCGCGTCTCGGCGGGTCACGGACATGGCGTGAGCTCCTCTGCTTGGCCCGGTGGCTCGGCGTGATGGAAGACGAGGGCGGCCGAAAGCACGCCCGGCAGGTCGCGCATGGCGCCGAGCTGGGCGACCACGGCGTCCTGGCTGTCGCCCTCCAGGGTGACGACGAACTTGCCCGTGTCCGACTGTGCGCGCACCTCGACGCCCCGGATGCGCTCGAGCGACGGCCGCACGGCGGCGAGCGCCTCGGGACGCGCTTGCACGACGCAGCTCGCGATGTGCAACTCACGCGGCATGCTCGGCTCCCAGGCTGACCGCGCCCACCGGGCAGACCGCGACGCACTCGCCGCACCGGGTGCAGCGCTCGGCGTCGAGCCACGGCTGGCCGACACCGCCGAGCTGCGGCGGGAACCGGATCGCCCCCTCCGGGCAGATGTCGCCGCAGGTCCGGCACAGGATGCCGCTTCGCGCAAGGCAGGACGCGGCGAAGCTTGGCCCCTCGGATCCCGGCGACGTCCGTCGGCCCCGCAGGAGGGCGCGTCGCGAGAGCTTCTCGGCGGCATCCATGGTCATGGCTAGAGCGCCGGCGGCCCGGGCGGGCCGGCAATGAGCTGATACATCCAGACCGCGAAGCCGTAGCCGCCGACGATCGCCACGGCCAGGACGGGCGCGAGCACCACGGTCAGCAACAGGAACACGGACAGTTCCTGCGCCCGCGACGGCTGATCGCTCGGCCGCAGGCCGCTCGTCGCATTCCCTACTTTGGCCACTGCGCCTCCCCAGCGTCGCACCTGGAATGTCTATCCGGAGCTTCCGCCAGCGGCGGACGCGAACGCAAGGGCGCGGCTTTGCGCTGCGACACTCTTTCGCTGACGGGCGCTGCTCCAGCCAGGGATGCCCGCGAGGCGTCGTCCCCATGTGCAGCTTGACCGGGACCGCGGACGATCATAGCCCCTGAGATCGATAAGGAGCGATGAGGGAGGTGTTTCCGCCATGTGCGTCCCGGGTTGTCTGCAGCATGTCCAGAGTGGCCTGAATCGCCGCGGCTTTCTCGGCGCCGGCGCCCTGGCCGCAGGTGCCGCGCTGGTCGCCCCTGCGGCTTCGGCGCAGAGCCGGAGTTTCGGCAAGGTCGTCGATCTGACCCACACCGTGTCGCCCGAGTTCCCGACGTTTTTTGGCGTCCCCGGCATCGAGCTGACAGATCACTTCACCTACGCCAAGGATAAGCTCAACCTGAAGATCTGGACGGTCAACGAGCACACCGGCACGCACATCGACTCGCCGTTCCACTTCTCCGAGAACGGCTGGACCGTGGACGCGATCCCGGTCGAGAAGCTGGTCTGCCCGTTGTGCGTGGTCGACATCGCCGTGCGGGCCCAGGACGACCCGGATACCCAGCTCACGCCCGACGACATCAAGGCATGGGAGAGCGCGCACGGGCCGATCCCAGTGGGTGCCTGCATCGCCATGCACAGCGGCTGGGAGGCGCACCTCGCCAGTGACAAGTATCGCAATGCGGACGCCGATGGCGTCATGCATTTCCCCGGCTTCCATCCCGAGAGCGTCGCCATGCTGACGGAAGGGCGGCAGGTGGTCGGCATCGGCGTCGACACGCTGTCGCTGGACCACGGGGCATCCAAGGACTTCGCCGTGCACTATGCTTGGCTGCCGACCAGCCGCTGGGGCATGGAGTGCTTGGCCGGTCTCGGCGACCTGCCTGCCTCCGGTGCCACCATCATCGTCGGTGCGCCCAAGGTGAAGGGTGCCACCGGCGGCCCGGCCCGTATCCTCGCTCTGGTCTGAGCGCCATGGTCCAACCGATCGAGCATGGCGACGCGTCGCCCGAGGTGCGAGCGGTCTACGACGAGATCATGGCGGCGCGCGGCGTGCCCGACGTCAACAATTTCTGGAAATATCTCGCCCACGACCCCGTGACCCTGCGTCGGACCTGGGAGTCGCTGAAGCAGGTGATGCAGGCGGGAGCCCTGGACCCGCTCACCAAGGAGCTGGTCTATCTCGCCGTCAGCATCACCAACGGCTGCAACTACTGCATCGCCAGCCACGAGGCCGCCGCACGCAAGAAAGGTATGACCACCGCGATGCTGGGCGAGCTGATCGCGGTGGTCGGCATGGCCAACGAAACCAACCGGCTGGTCCAAGGCTGGCGCGTGCCGGTTGACCCGCAGTTCGAGGATCGGGCCCCGGAGGTCAGGCGGACATAGCGTGGATCGGTCACGAGCCGGCGCAGGATCAGGAGGATGCGGGCCTCCTCGAACAGCCCGCCGCGTCAACGGCGGGGTCGACGCCGAGGGTCGTCGTCAGGTGCCGCGCGATCGCTGACCACGGGTGACGAACGCCACGGCGAGCGAGTCGACGCGGCGCAGCTATGGCGGCCCGGAACGGAGCAGGGTGACGCTGCGTCCTGCCAACCGGATGGGATCGGCCACCGGGCCGGAGCGCTCGGGTTCGGCCGTGTCGAAGAGCAACTCCCACGATGCGTCGGGAAGCACGAACTCCTGCCCCGTCTCACCCGCATTCAGGAGCAGGGCAAGGGTCGGGCCTGCGCCGGCGAGCACAAGCCCAAGGCAGCGCCGCTGTGGCTCTTGCCAGTCGGTGTCGGTCATGGGCCGTCCCTGCGGCGTCAGCCAGACGATGTCGGGCTGGCCGCAGGCGGTGTCGGCACCGTGCAGGTAATGCGGCTGACGCAGCGCCGGCAAGGACCTGCGCAGCGCCACGAGTCGGCCGACCAGGGCCGCGAACTCGGGATCGGCCCGGCGCCAGTCGACCCAGCTCAGCTCGCTGTCCTGACAGTAGGCATTGTTGTTGCCACCCTGGGTCCGGCCGAGCTCATCGCCCATCAGCAGCATCGGCGTGCCCTGCGAGAACAGCAGCGTAGCGAGCATATTGAGCCGCTGGCGGCGGCGCAGGCCAGTGACGGCCGGATCGCGGGTCGGTCCTTCGACGCCATGGTTGGCGCTCAGATTGTCGTGATGGCCGTCGCGGTTGGCTTCGCCGTTCGCCTCGTTGTGGCGCTCGGCATAGCTGACGAGATCGGCGAGCGTGAAGCCGTCGTGGCTGGTCACGAGATTGACGCCCGCCCAAGGCCGACGCCCCGCCGCCTCGTACAGATCGGCGGAGCCGAGCAGCCGCCCGGCAAGCTCGGGCAGGATCGCCTCGTCGCCGCGCCAGAAGCGGCGGACGCAGTCGCGGTAGCGGTCGTTCCACATCGCGAAAGGCGGCAGAAACTCGCCCTGGCGGTAGCCTGAAGGCCCCAGGTCCCACGGCTCGGCGATCAGCTTCAGGCGCCCCAGCGAAGGATCCTGCGCGAGCGCCTGCAACAGGGCCGCATCGCCCTGAAAGTGACCGGCGCGGTCGCGGCCGAGTGCGGGGGCGAGATCGAAACGAAAACCGTCGGCTCCGAGACCCGCCCAGTGGCGCAGCGCGTCCATGGCGAGCTGGAGCACGCGGGGGTGGCCGAGATTGAGGCTGTTGCCGCAGCCGGCCCAGTCCAGGTAACGGCTGGGGTCGCCGGGATCGAGCCGGTAGTAGGTGGCGTTGTCCAGCCCGCGCAAGGACAAGGTGGGGCCGAGCTGGTCGGTCTCGGCCGTGTGGTTGAGCACCACGTCCAGCACGAGCTCGAGGCCGGCACCGTGCAGCGCATCGACCATGGCGCGGAACTCGGCCTCCGGCTCCTGAACCGCGTAGCGGGACTCCGGCACCATGAAAGCATAGGGGTTGTAGCCCCAGTAGTTGCGCAGCCCGAGGCGGGTCAGCCGGAACTCGTCGAGGAACGCCCACATCGGCATCAGCTCGACCGTCGTGACCCCCAGCCGGACCAGATGCTCGAGAACGGCCGGCTGGGCCAGGCCGAGATAGGTGCCGCGCAGCTTCGCCGGGATCGTCGGGTGCAGCCGGGTCAGCCCGCCGACATGCGCCTCGTACAGAATCGTGTCGGGCCAAGGGTTGGCGACCGGTCCAGACGTTGCCGGACGTGGTGCGGCGACCACCGCCTTGGGGACGATCGCCGCCGTGTCGCGCGGGTCGAAGCGCAGCGGATCCGCGGGGTCGACGAGATTGCCTCCGGCCCATTCGAACCGGCCGACGGTCGCCCGCGCATAGGGATCGAGGAGCAGGCGGTGCGGGTTGAAGCGCTGGCCGCGCTCGGGCGCCCAGGGACCGTGTGCCCGCAGGCCGTAGACCTGGCCGGCGGCCAGCCCGGGAAAAAAGCCGTGGAACACGCCGTCCACCGCGTCGGCGAAGGCGAGGCGTGCGGTCTCGTGCTCGCCCGAGGGATCGAACAGGCAGAGCTCAAGCCGGTCGGCGTGCGCGGAGAAGACGGCGAAATTGATGCCCCCCTCCAGGGGAGTTGCGCCGAGCGGGAACGGACTGCCACGTTCGGGGATATGCCGCATTGCGGCATTGTGCGCCCGCGACGCGAGCTGACAAGGCCAAGGCTGCGCTTAGGGCTCCCGCACCGAGCCGCCGGGGCGCCGGCGCAGCGGGACACGGCCTTTCCATTCGGTGCCGCGGCTGCTCGGGCCGTCTCCCTCGATGAACACCTCCTCGGGGTTGGTGCCGACCGGCTCGACCCCGGGCGGGATCTCCTCGGGGCCGGTGATGGCCGGATATTCCGGATCGCTGGCAGGTGGGATCGGCTCCGGGTTGCGTACCGGATCGATGGGATCATCGGCCGGCTTCCGCTGCAGCTTCGGGCCACGCTGGCCGTCCTGCTCGCGCATGGACACCTCCTCGGTGGGACTGTGGGCACAACCGCGCGACCTTGCGCGCGTTGCTTTCCGGCAAGACGGTTAGGTCGGCTGGAAGCTGGCCTTGTGCTGGTCGCGCAGGATGTTCTTCTGCACCTTGCCCATGGCATTGCGCGGCAGGTCGATGGTCACCACGAGCCGCTTGGGCAGCTTGTAGCGGGCAAGCTCCCGGGCGAGGTCGGCGAGCATCGTCTCGGGCACGAGCTGCGCCCCCGGGCGGGGGGCGACCACGGCCACCACGCCCTCGCCGAAATCGGGATGCGGCGCTCCGATGACGGCGCTTTCGGCCACGCCGGGCAGGGCGTCGATCGCCGCTTCGATCTCGGCCGGATAGACGTTGAAGCCGCCCGAGATGATCAGGTCCTTGCCACGCCCCGAGATGTAGACGTAGCCGCGCTCGTCGACATGGCCGAGATCGCCGGTGATGAAGAAGCCGTCCTGGCGGAACTCGGCCGCGGTCTTCTCCGGCAGCCGCCAGTAGCCCTTGAAGACGTTGGGACCGCGCACCTCGATCACGCCGATCTCGCCCTGAGGCAGCACCGCCCCGGTCGCGGGCTCGGCGATGCGGAGCTCGACGCCCGCCAGCGGCTTGCCGACGCTGCCCGGTATGCGCTCGCCATCATAGGGGTTGGAGGTGTTCATGCCGGTCTCGGTCATGCCGTAGCGCTCGAGGATGGCATGGCCGGTGCGCTCCTTGAACTCCTTGTGGGTCTCGGCCGACAGCGGTGCCGACCCCGAGACGAACAGACGCATGTGCGCGACCAGCTCGCGGGTGAGGTCCGGACGGGAGAGGAGCCGCGTATAGAAGGTCGGCACACCCATCATCGTCGTGGCCTCGGGCATCAGGCGCATCATCTCGCCGAGATCGAAGCGCGGCAGGAACAGCATCGAGCCACCGGCCATGAGCGTGATGTTGGTGGCGACGAACAGGCCGTGGGTATGGAAGATCGGCAGCGCGTGCAGCAGCCGGTCCTCGGCGGTGAAGCGCCAAGCATCGCGCAGGGCCGCGGCGTTCGAAGCGAGATTGTCGTGGCTGAGCATCGCTCCCTTGGAGCGGCCGGTCGTGCCCGAGGTGTAGAGAAAGGCGGCGAGATCGTCGCCGCTGCGTTGCACGACGACATCGCCGGCCGTGGCCGCCTCGACCCGCTGCCAGAGGCTGCCGTCGCGGCGCTCGCCCAGCGTCAGGACCTGCGGCACGCCGACACTCCTGGCCACGTTCTCCACCTCCGACTGCTGCTCGGGCCGGCAGACGAACAGGGTCGGCTCCGCGTCGCCGAGGAAGTAGCGGACCTCGCCTTCGGTATAGGCCGTGTTGAGCGGCAGATAGACCGCACCGGCGCGCAGCGCCCCGAGATAGACCAGCAGGGCCTCGGCGCTCTTTTCCACCTGGACCGCCACCCGGTCGCCCGGCTGCACGCCGAGGTCGACCAGAACCCGCGCCATCCGGCCCGAAAGCTCCAGAAGCTCGCCATAGCTGACCATGCTGCCGTCAGGCCGCTCCAGGAAGACTCGCCCGTAATCGCTCGGAAAGCCGCGGCGGAAGGTCTCGAACAGGTTCTCGTTCATGCGACGCTCTCCGGAGCGGGCTTGGAGGCGGGCAGATGCCGTCGGACGGCTGCAGACGCCACGACCGCGCCCTCGTTCGCGAAAGCTTCGTGGTTGGCCTCGATGAAGCGTAGATCATAGAGATAATTGACCATGAGCCCGTGCGACTCGCGCAGGCCCTTGGGCGAGGTGTCGCCGAGCCAGTTCAGCTGCTCAAGCCGGGCGCCGTTGCCCAGATGGAATCTCGCGACCGGATCGACCGGTTTGCCGCCAGCGCCTTTTGCGGCGAGGAAGTAGCTGGCTGCGAGCGGCAGCAGCTCGGCACGCGCCCGCTCCGCCAACGCCGGCTCGTGATGCCAGTCGGGTGCCAGCTCCGGCATGGCGCCGCGCCTGGCGAGCCAGGCGGCAAAGCCGGGCACCGGTGAGAGGGTGACGAAGGTCGAGAGCGCCGGCAGCTCGCGCGACAGCTCCTCGACGACCTGCTTGATCAGGAAGTTGCCGAACGACACGCCACGCAGACCGGGCTGGCAGTTGCTGATCGAATAGAACACCGCCGTGCCGGCGGCGCGGGCGGGCAGGACCTCCCTTTCCTCGGCGAGCAGCCCCTGGATCGAGCTCGGGATCTCCCGGGTCAGCGCCACCTCGACGAAGATCAGCGGCTCGTCGACCAGGGAGGGATGGAAGAAGGCGAAGCAGCGGCGGTCGGAAGGCTGGACGCGGCGGCGCAGATCGTCCCAGCCCTGGATCGCGTGCACGGCCTCGTAGCGGATGATCCGCTCGAGGATGTCGGCCGGGGTCGACCAATCGATCCGCCGCAGGACCAGAAAGCCGCGATTGAACCAGGATTCGAACAGATGCGCGAAGTCGTCGTCGACCTTGCGCAGCTCGGGCTCGGTGTCGCCGCGCCGGATCAGGTCCTCGCGCATCGCGACGAGCGCGGCCGTGCCGCCCGGTGCCAGGTTGAGCCGACGGAACAGTTCCTGGCGCGGCGGTTCGACCGCCTGCAGCAGCCGCTGCAGGTTCTCCGGCGAGGCTTCACGATCATACGCCTCCCACGCGGCGCGCAGCTCCGGCAGGTTCGGGTCCATGTCCCGGGCGAGCATACGGAAGAACTCGAGCCGCGCCGGCATGGGCTCTGCCACGTAGCGGTCCAGGAGGCGCCGGGCGAGCGCGACGCCCGAAGCCTCGCCACGTCCCGACAGGAGATCGCGCGCCAGCCCCTCCAGCGTCTCGGGCGGGCTGGGTCGCGCCCGCAGCGCGAACCGGGTCGGCGAGCGGTCGATCAGGGCCCGACCCCGCTCGGCGATGCTGCCGAGCATGTCCTGGAAGAAACTGGTGCTCACAGGCTCGGCCCCATCGATATGTCCGGCAGGCAGGTAGCAGTGCCCGGCCCTTGATGTCGTCCGGCTCGAGAATGCAGTTCTCCTTCGAGGCGAAGCAGCCGGCGAGCCAGCCGTGCGAGAGGACCGTGATACCATCCTCGGCCATGATCTTCCCGAGCTCGTCCATGAAGGGTGATTCGGACCACCGCTTGGCATGCTCGTGACTCTTGACAAGCGCGGGCATCAGCGTGGCGGCTGAACTGCCGATGCTTGCCGGCCGCATGGTCGAGCGGGAACGAGGCGAGATCGATCTGACCCTTGGCAAGCGCATTCCATTGATCGCGCGGCTTCACCGGCGAGGCACCCGGATGGACCTTGATGCCACCGAGGAGGATTGCTGCGAGCCGTGTCATGATCGCCTCCCTGACCGGCATCTCAACATAGTGGAGAACAGGTGGCTTATCAGCCTTGCATTCAAAAGGCGTGATCGAAGGTGTCGAGGGGGATGGCCGCGCTCGAGGGAATCGGCGGCGCGCTGGTCGCAAGGCGGCTGACCGAGACGGACCGGCAGCAGCTGCTCGAAGCTCACGAGGCGTGCGCCGGCAAGGTGGCGGACGCGGACGCCTATTGCTACGCTAACGAGCGCTCTCATCGCGTGCTCTACGCCGCGTGCCACAACGGCTATCTGGTCGAGCAGGCGGGTCAGCTGCGCGACCGCCTCAAGCCGTACCGCCGGTTGCAGCTGCGTGCCCGCAGCCGTGTGGTAGCGTCGCTGAGCGAGCACCAGGCCGTGGTGGATGCGGTGCTGGCGGGCGACAGCGAGCGGGCCCTCAGAGCGCACATCCTCATTCAGGGCGATCGGCTGAGCGACTTCATCGCGATGTTCAGCGCGGCTGCGGTGGCGTGATCCCCGGGCCTAATAGGTCCCGCTGTTCTTGGGGTTCACGATGGCGAGGGTGCGGACCAGGATGAGGATGTCGTACCACAGGGTCCAGTTGCGGACGTACCAGGCGTCGAGGCCGACGCGGCGCTCATAGTCGAT
>JBFWWD010000076.1:0-21937 GCA_050246385.1 Geminicoccaceae bacterium | reverse complement strand
TGGCGTGAGGCCAAGGCGCACGTGCTCACCCATGGCCTGCACTATGGCAGCTCGGTGTTCGAGGGCGAGCGCTGCTATGCCGGGCGGATCTTCAAGAGCTCCGAGCACAGCCAGCGGCTGATCGACAGCGGGCGGATTCTCGGCTTCGAAGTGCCCTACAGCGTGGCGGAGCTCGACGCGGCCAAGGCCGAGACCGTCGCCCGCATGGGATTTCAGGACTGCTATGTCCGGCCGATCGCCTGGCGCGGCTCCGAGCAGATGGGCGTCTCGGCCCAGAACTCGCGGATCAACGTCGCGATCGCGGTCTGGGAGTGGGGCGCCTATTACAGCGACCTGCGCCTCACGCGCGCCATCTACGATCGCCCTGCGCCGAACACGGCACCCGTGCACGCCAAGGCCGCCGGCCTCTACATGATCTGCACCGTCTGCAAGCACACCGCCGAGGCCAAGGGTTTCGGCGACGCGCTGATGCTCGACTATCGCGGCTATCTCGCCGAGACCACCGGCGCCAACCTGTTCCTCGTGATCAACGGCGAGATCCACACACCGACGCCGGACTGCTTCCTCAACGGCATCACGCGCCGGACCACGATCGACCTCGCCAGGCGCCGCGGGATCCCGGTCACCGAGCGGCACATCAAGCCCGAGGAGCTCAGCAGCGCGCAGGAGATCTTCGTCACCGGCACGGCCGCCGAGATCACCCCGGTGCGCCAGATCGACGACCTCAGCTACCAGCTCGGCCCGGTGACCGGCCAGCTCATCGACGATTATCGCGCCCTGACCCGCGGCCACGCCAAGGCCGCCTGAGCGTCGCCATGCGCGATGCGGCGCCCTTCAGCGTCGCGGTGTTCTGCGGCTCCCGTCCCGGCAGGAGTCCGGCGTTCGCCGGAGTCGCGGAAGCGCTCGGGACGGCGATTGGCGAGCGCGGCTGGCGCCTGGTCTATGGCGGCGGCGAGGTCGGCCTGATGGGCGTGACCGCCCGTGCCGCGCTGGATGCCGGCGGCCCCGTCCTCGGGGTCATTCCGCAGCGGCTGCTCGATCGCGAGGTCGGCAAGCGCGACCTGACCGAGCTGCGGGTCACGGCCACCATGTTCGAGCGCAAGGCCGATCTGATCCAGGAGGCAGATGCCTTCGTCGCCCTGCCGGGCGGCCTCGGCACGCTGGATGAGATCCTGGACGTCCTGACGCTGCGCCAGCTCGGCTATCACGCGAAGCCGCTGCTGCTGCTCGATCATGGCGGCTTCTGGCGGCCATTCGCGGACATTGTGAGCCGGTTCGTCGCAGCCGGCTTCGCCGACGCTTCCGCCGCCCATCTGTACGAGCTGGTGGGCGACCTGCCGGGTGCGCTGGCGCGCCTCGATCTGGTGGCCGCCGACCCGGCCCGGTCAGAGCGGCAGCCGCAGGGCGAGGTAGCCGCCCAATAGCAGCAGCCCGCCGAAGAACACCCGCCGGAAGGTCTCGGGGCGGAGCGCGTCCGCCAGCCTGCTGCCCAGGGCCTGTCCCAGCAGCGCCGGTGCCAGGGCAAGCAGCGACTATCGCGCCAGCTCCCCGTCCAATGTGCCGGCACCGGTCAAAAGGACCGCCAGCGCGAGCGTAGAGACGGTGAAGGACAGCCCCAGCGCCTGCACGAGTTCGCGCCGCTCGAGCCCGAGCGCCTGCAGGTACGGCACCGCCGGGATCACGAACACACCCGTGGCCGCGGTCACCAGCCCGGTGACGGTTCCTGCGATCGATGCGATCTCGGCCGTCAACCGGTGGGGCAGGCGCGGGGGGCGTGGCGAGCACAGGCCCAGCAGCGCGTAGAGGATGAGAATCGCGCCGAGCGCCGGCGTGGCGTACGGGCTGTCGGCGGCGCCCAGCAGACGGCCACCGAGCCAGGTCCCGAGGCAGATGCCCGCGAGCAGCGGCCACAGGCGGCGGCATAGGCGCCACAGGGCGGGGCCGGCGAGCGTCTGCCAGACATTGGTCACGAGTGCCGGCATCATCACCAGGGCCGCGGCCTCGGCCGGCGCCATCATCAGGCCGAGCAGGCCGACGCTGACGGTGGGCAGGCCTAGACCGGTCACACCCTTGACCAAGCCGGCCAGGAGGAAGATCGCGGCAAGAACGAGTGGCTCGGGAGCGTGCATGGCGGCGAGCGTGCCAGCTCGCCGATGGTGGGCAATGCGCGTTTCCCCAAGCCAGCCTGCGCTTCAGGCGAAGGCTGGCGCTAGAATGAGCGCCGCATGCACTTCGACCTGACCGATCTTCGCCTGTTCGCGGCCATCATCGACGCCGGCAGCATCACAGCCGGCGCCGACCGCTCCGGCTTGGCCCTTGCCGCGGCCAGCGCCAGGGTGCGCGGCATGGAGAGCACGCTCGGCGTGCCACTGCTCGAGCGCGGCCGTCGCGGTATTCGCCCGACGCCCGCGGGACTGGCACTGGCACGCCACGCACGGCTCGTCCTGGCCCAGATGGAGATCCTCCGCGGCGAGCTGCGCGAGCATACGCGCGGCGGGCCACGAGGCCTCGTCCGCTTGCTAGCCAACTCGGCGGCGGCGGGCGAGCATCTGCCCGAGCCGCTGGCAGCTTGGCTCGCGGCCAATCCGGGTGTGGATGTCGATCTCGAGGAACGCCCGAGCTACGAGATCGCCCGCGCGGTCGCGCAGGGGCGCGCCGATGGCGGCGTTCTGGCCGAGCCCGAGGACGCCTCGGGCCTGGAGCTCCATCCCTTCTGCCGCGACCGCCTCGCCCTGGTGGTTCCGCGCGGGCACGAGCTGGACCGCCGGGGCTCGGTGCGCCTGGCCGAGATCCTGGGATCGAGCTTCGTCGGACTGGCCGCCGACAGCGCCCTGGGCCGCCTGCTCGCCCGACAGGCGGCGGCATTTGGACACCCGCCGGCCGTCCGCGTGCGGGCAGGCGGGTTCGAGGCTGTCTGTCGCTACGTGGCGCAGGGGGTGGGCGTCGCGGTCATGCCCGAGCTCGCTGCCCTCCGCTGCAGGGAGCGGCTGGCGATCGAGGCCGTCCCACTGGCCGAGCCCTGGGCCTCACGCCGGCTCATGGTCTGCGTCCGCGAGCTGAGCACCCTGTCCTTCCATGCCCGCCGGCTGGTCGAGCACCTGATCGAGGCTGGCGCCAGCCGCGCGTGACGGGTCTCAGGCCTGCGCCACCTCCGCACCGGCCTGCGCCTTGCGGCGGTAGAGGGTGAGGAAGTCGATCGGGTCGATCATCAGCGGCGGAAAGCCGCCGTCACGCGTGGCGTCGGCGACGACCCGGCGGGCGAACGGGAACAGCAGCCGCGGACATTCGACCTGGAGCAGGAGCTGCAGGCTGTCGGCAGGGATGTTCACCAGCTCGAACAGCCCGCCATAGGCGAGCTCGACCAGGAAGACCGGTCCGTCATCGGACTTGGCCTCGACATTGATCTCGATCACGACCTCGTGCCGGTCGGCGCCGAGCGGCGCCGTGTTGACGTCGACCCGGATCTGGATCTCGGGGCGGATGCCCTGCTGCACCCCGAACGGCGCCCGCGGGTTCTCGAACGACATGTCCTTGACGTATTGGGTCAGGATCGAGAGCCGCGCCTGGGCGGCCGCCTGCGGTTGACCCTCGCCGTTGGCACCTGGTTGCTCCGCCATGTCACGCTCCTTCAGTTGTCGTCCGTCGTCTCGTCGCTGACGAGCCGGATCGATTCGGTGTTGTGCAGCTCGACGCCGGTCAGCCCGCGGATGAAGCCCCAATGGCTGACCACGACGAGACCGTCCCGGTCGGGCATCGTCCGCAGCGCTGCTCGGAAGGTCTCGCAGCGGGCGGCGAGGCTGGGCAAGCTCTCGATCGCGCCTCCCCACCAGATCTCGCCCAGGCCCGAGAAATCGAGTTGCGGCCAGTCTCTGGCGAGCTCCGCCGGCGACGAGCCCTGATCGCAGGAGAAGGCGCAGCGCTCCCGGACGATCGGGTCGATCGTGATCGGGAGGTCCAGCGCCGCCGCGACGATGCTCGCGGTCTCCAGCGTACGCCGGTAGGGGCTCGCCAGCAGTCGCACCACGCCGGCACCGCGCAGTCGCTCGGCCGCGGCGCTCGCCTGCTGCCGTCCACGGGCGGTCAGCGGGGGATCGGGTAAGCCGACATCGATCCGGCTGGCGCTGAAATGCTCGTTCCAGGCGGACTCGGCGTGGCGGATCAGCAAAGTCACGGGATGGGCTGACTCCAACGGCCGGGGCAGCCACCGCCGCCGCGCCGGCCTTGTAGTTAACGGTGGCTGTCGGAGGCAAGAGGCGGTGATCGGGACCGGATGCGGTTTGTTTTTGTGCCTCGCAGATTATATGAGAAGGGGTATCCAGCCTCGTGGTCCGGCGCGGGCCGGGCCAGAGATCGTTTCACTGCATCAGCCGGCGACCGGTGATCCTCCGACATGTCCGACGGTTTCGCCTATCTCGACATCCTGTTCTTCGCGATGGTCGCCGCCTTCATCGCCTATCGGCTGCGCAGCGTGCTCGGCCGGAAAACCGGCCATGAGCGGCCGCGGGTCGATCCCATCAGCCAGCGCTCGGCGCAGCGCGGCAACGACAATGTCGTGCCGCTGCCGGAACGGCAGTCCCCGCCGGCGGCCGACGCCCCCGCCGCCGCGCCCGAGACGCCGGAGATGGCAGGGGTTGCGGCGATCAAGCGCGCCGATCCGCGTTTCGACCTCGACCACTTCCTTCAGGGCGCCCGCGCCGCGTTCGCGATGATCGTCGAAGCCTTCGCCAAGGGCGACAAGGCGGCCCTGCGGCCCCTGCTTGCCGACGAGGTGTTCGCCCAGTTCGCCGGCGCCATCGACGCCCGCGAGCAGGCGGGCCGGGCGAGGTCGACCGAGCTCGTCGCCACGCGATCGGCCGAGCTGGTCGAGGCTGGGATGGCGGGCTCCAGGGCACGCGTCACGGTCCGCTTCACCAGCGAGCAGATCAATCTGGTCCGCGACGGCTCAGGTGAGGTCGTCGAGGGCGATCCGCGTCAGATCGACACCGTGATCGACGTTTGGACCTTCGAGCGCGACACGCGCTCGCGCGACCCGAATTGGCAGCTGGTCGAGACCGGCGCCTCAAGCTGACATGCGGCCCGTGTGGGCTGGCATCGCCGCTCTCTCCGGCCTGCTTCTGCTGGTCGGGTGCGCCGAGAAAAAGCCGGTGGAGGCACCCCCGCCCGAGCTGACGCTGACCGTGGTCGGCTTTTCCGATCTTCCTGGCTGGGAGCAGGACCAGCCCGACGCCGCGCTCGCCGCCTTCCGGCTTACCTGCGGGCGCTGGGCCAAGCAGGCGGACGACAAGGCCGTCGGCGGTCAGGATGATCTCGCGGGCACGCTCGGCGCCTGGCGCGCAGCTTGCGACGAAGCCCGAGCAGCGAGCGATTCGCGGCTCTTCTTCGAGACCCAGTTCACGCCCTATGCGGCGGCGAACCACGCCGATCGCGAGGGCCTGTTCACCGGCTACTACGAGCCGCTCCTGCACGGAAGCCGACGCCAGGACGGTACCTATCGCTATCCGCTTTATCGAAGGCCGGCGGATCTGGTCAGCGTCGATCTCGGCCAGTTCGATCCAGAGCTGAAGGGGCGCCGCATCGGTGGTCGGGTTCAGGACGGCCGGCTGGTGCCCTATTCCGACCGGGCAGCGATCGATCGGGGTGCTCTCGATGGCCGCGGTCTCGAGCTGCTCTGGGTCGACGACCAGGTCGACCGCTTCTTCCTTGAGATCCAGGGTTCGGGCCAGGTCCGTCTGCCGGACGGTGCCACGGTGCGCGTCGGCTATGCCGATCAGAACGGCCGGCCCTACCGGGCGATCGGCAAGGACCTGATCGAGATCGGCGCTGTTCCCAAGGAGCAGATGTCGATGCAGGCGATTCGGGAGTGGCTGGATGCCAACCCTGGCGAGGCGCCCGCGATGATGGCGCGCAACCCGTCGGTCGTCTTCTTCACCGAGCTGAAGAACCTGGCTGCCGCCGACGGGCCGCTTGGTGCTCAGGGCGTGCCGCTCACCCCTGGCCGCTCGCTGGCGGTGGATCGCAAGTTCCTGCCGCTGGGTGTCCCGATCTGGCTCGATACGACCGTACCGATGCCAGGTGGCGATCGGCCGCTCCGCCGGCTCGTGGTCGCGCAGGATACCGGCGGCGCGATCCGCGGCCCGGTTCGCGGTGACCTGTTCTGGGGCGCTGGCCCGGAAGCCGAGCATCTCGCGGGGCACATGAAGAGCCCCGGCCGCCTCTGGCTCCTTCTCCCCCGCGGTCTCGCCCCGACCAGCTGACGGATTTCGCTGCCTTTCGCGAAGCCCTCTGGCAGGCGGCGGAGCGTTATATTATAACATTGCATCCGCGAGACCGCTCGAAGAGGCCCGGCTTTGCTGCTCACCAGCGCCACCGCGCGCCTGCTCATCGCCGCGCTGATCTCGGCAGCCTTGTGGCTCGTGACGCTTGCAGTGATCGGATCGTGAGCGCCGCACCGGCCCTCCGCTTCGACGATCTGACCTTGGGCTACGACCGTCATCCGGCCGTCCATCATCTCCACGGCGAGGTTCGCCAGGGCAGCCTGCTGGCGGTGGTCGGCCCGAATGGGGCCGGCAAGTCGACCCTGCTCAAGGGCATCGTCGGCATGCTCCGGCCGCTGGAAGGCCGGATCGGTCGCGGCGGTCTGGGCTGTCGTGACATCGCCTATCTGCCGCAGCTGGCCGAGATCGACCGGTCCTTCCCGATCGGCGTGCGCGACTTCGTCGCCATGGGCCTGTGGCGCCGCCTTGGTCCGTTTCGCGCCTTCGGCCGTGCGGACGCAGCGCGTATCGGAGAGGCCCTGGCCACCGTGGGCCTGCGCGGTTTCGAGCGTCGCGTGATCGGCTCCCTGTCCGGCGGCCAGCTGCAGCGCGTCCTGTTCGCCAGGCTCCTGCTGCAGGACGCGCCGCTGATCCTGCTCGACGAGCCGTTCACCGCCATCGACAGCCGGACCGCGCGCGACCTGCTCGGTCTGGTCGCGCGCTGGCATGGCGAGGGTCGTACCGTGCTCGCGGTGCTGCACGACCTGGAGCTCGTGCGCGAGTGGTTCCCGGAAGCCCTCTTGCTCGCGCGCGAGCCGATCGCCTGGGGTCCGACCGCCGAGGCGCTGGGCTCCGTCAACCTCCTGCGCGCCCGCGCCATGAGCGAGGCCTTCGACGATCGCGGGGACGTCTGCCGGCGCAGCGCCGCATGAGCCCCTACGACCTCCTGCTGGCACCATTCGTCGAGTTCGGCTTCATGCGCCGCGCGTTGGTCGGCTGCACCGCGCTGGCTCTGGGCTCCGCCCCGGTCGGCGTGTTCTTGATGCTGCGGCGGATGAGCCTGACCGGCGACGCCATGGCGCACGCCATCCTGCCCGGAGCCGCGGTCGGCTTTCTCGTCGCCGGGCTGTCGCTACCGGCGATGACCCTGGGCGGGCTGGCCGCCGGCCTGGCGGTGGCGCTGCTCGCCGGCCTGGTTTCGCGTGCCACGGTCCTGCGCGAGGACGCCACGCTCGCGAGCTTCTACCTGATCTCGCTTGCGCTTGGGGTCCTGCTGGTCTCCCTGCGCGGCAGCAACGTCGATCTGATGCATGTCCTGTTCGGCACCGTGCTCGCGCTGGACGACCCGGCGCTTTGCCTGCTCGCCGCCATCTCGACCCTGTCCATGCTGACGCTGGCGCTGTTGTGGCGGCCGCTCGTGCTGGAGTGCGTCGACGCACAGTTCCTGCGCTCGGTCAGCCGGACCAGCGGTCTCGCCCATGCCGTGCTTTCGGTGCTCGTGGTGGTGAATCTCGTCGGCGGCTTTCAGGCGCTCGGGACGCTGCTCTCTGTCGGTCTCATGATCCTGCCCGCCGCATCGGCACGTCTCTGGGCCCGCGAGCTCGGCCGGCTGGTCGGCCTCGCGGTACTGTTCGGGCTGGCCTCGGCCGCGGCTGGCCTGGTCCTGTCCTTCCACGCCGAGGTGCCGAGCGGCCCCGCCATCATCCTCGCCGCCGGCGTCGGCTGGCTCCTGTCGTTGCTGCTCGGATCGAACGGGGGCGTCCTGCGCCGCCTCTGGCCGGTGCGGCATCTCGAAGCCTGAACGGAACGCCCTCATGCCTCTGTTCCGCCGCGCGGTTCTCGCTCTCGCTCTTGCGGCGCTCGCAGCACCCGCATCGGCACAGGAACGCCTGCCGGTGGTGGCGAGCTTCAGCATCCTCGGCGACATGACTGCCCGCATCGGCGGCGAGCGGATCGCCCTGACCACACTCGTCGGTCCGGACGGCGACGCGCACGTCTTTCAGCCTGGCCCCGTCGACGCGCGTGCGCTCGTCGATGCCCGGATGCTCGTGGTGAACGGGCTGGGCTTTGAGGGCTGGATCGACCGGCTGAAGGAAGCTTCGGGCTTCCATGGCGTCGAGGTGACAACGACGGCCGGGATCGAGCCGCTGACGCTCGCGGAGGATGGAGAGCACGGGCACGGGCCCTTCGACCCGCATGCCTGGCAGGATGTCGCGAATGCGGAGATCTTCGTCCGCAACATCGTCGCGGGCCTCGAGCGGGCCGATCCCGACGGTGCCGTGACTTATCGTGCCAACGCCGAGGGCTACCTCGCCGAGCTGCGGGCGCTGGATGAGGAGATCCGCTCGGCGATAGCGCGCGTGCCCGAGGCGGAGCGGGTCCTGGTCACCTCGCACGATGCCTTCGGCTATTTCGCGCATGCCTACGGGGTGACGATGCTCGCCCCGCAGGGCGTGAGCACGGAGAGCGAGGCGTCCGCCGGCGAGGTGGCGCGCCTGATCGGGCAGATCCGTGCCGAGCGGGTGCAGGCGGTGTTCGTCGAGAACATCAGCGACCCGCGCCTGGTCGACCAGATCGTCCGCGAGACCGGCGCGCGCATCGGCGGCACGCTCTACTCGGACGCGCTCTCGCCGCCCGGCACGCCTGCCGCCACCTATCTCGGCATGATGCGCCACAATGCGGCGCAGATCACGGCAGCGCTTCAGTCCTGACCCGTCGCGCCGATTCCTCGGCGTAGATAGGCCGCGAGATCCTCGACCTCCAGCCGGTCGGCGCGGTAGCCGATATGATGGTCGGGCCTGACCAGCCACACAGACGACGCCCCGCCGCCATAAGCGCTTGCGAATGCGCCGGCCGTGTCAGCGGCGATCGCGACGCCGGGTTGGGCCAGGACGGCCGTGCCGGCATCGACGATCGCCAGCACGCGCAGCTCGCGGCACGCTTGCCGCAGGCCGGCGATCCGCGGCATCAGCCCGTCGAGTTCAGCCTGGCCGGCCACCCGCAGCAGCAGAACCGGTCCCGGGCCGCGCAGCATCTCGAGCAGCCGCTGGGTGAAGCCGAGCCCGGCCCGAAGCAGACCCGCCGCATCCGGCGCCCGGTCGCCGGCGACCGGGCCGGGCAGGGCCGACATATCCGTCACCCAGGCGCCGCCGCGATAGGAGACCGCAAGCTGCGCGTCCCGGAGCCGGGTATCCTCCTTGTTTCCGCCGCCCGCCCGACCTTCGGCGAACGCCATGGTCTCGGCATGGGTGCGCTCGAGAACGTCGCGGGCAACGGGCCGCCGCTCCGCCTCGTAGCTGTCGAGCAGCTCCGGCGCGGCTTCGCCCCGCATCACCCGCGCCAGTTTCCACGCCAGATTGTAGGCGTCCTGGATGCCGGTGTTCATGCCCTGGCCGCCGGTCGGCGGATGGATGTGGGCGGCATCGCCGGCGATGAAGATGCGACCGACGCGATAATGCTCGGCGAGCCGCAGGCTGATGCGGAAGATCGAGGACCAGCGCAGGTCGGACAGCATCACGTCGGGCAAAACCGCCGCCGCCGCAGCCTGGAGCTGCTCCAGGCTCGGCGTCGCGCGCTCGGCCTGGATCCCGTGTGCCACATCCTCGGTCGGCGCGCCGTCGGCCCCCTCTTCCGGTGGCGAGAACATGGAGACGCGGAAGCGACCGGGCTCCGGTAGCGGGATCGCCACCAGGAACCCCGTCATCCCCTCGGCCCCGAAGGTCGCGGCGCGGAGATGAACCCCGGGCGGCAGGTCGAGGTTCGCCGCGACATCACCCAGCATGAACTCGAACGGATAGGCTTCGCCTGCGAAGGCCAGGCCGAGCCCCTTGCGGACCGTGCTGTGGGCGCCGTCGCAGCCGACGACATAGGCGAAGTCGGCGCTCTCGACCGCACCGTCGGCGCGGGTCAGCTCGACGGTCACGCGATCTCCACTCTGGCGCAGCGAGGTGAGGCTGGTCGGCCGCTCCACCGCGACCCCGTGTCGGGCCAGGTGATCGGTCAGGATCGCTTCGGTCGCATATTGCGGCAGGCCCAGGTTGGACGGGTAGGGCACACCCTTGATCCCGCCGCCCGGGACCTCGGCCACCACCTTCCCGTTGACCATCATGCGATAGCCGTGGAGCCAGATACCGGCATCGACCATCGCGTCGACGACGCCCATCTGCTCCAGCACCTCCAGCGAGCGCTGCGTCACGCCGATCGCGCGGCAGTAGGGCGAGGGGGCAGCCAGGCGATCGACGATCCGGCAGGGCGCGCCGTGCCGCATCAGCTCGGCCGCCATGGTCAGCCCGACCGGCCCGGCCCCGACCACCAGCACCTTCGCCATCGCTGCGCTCCCCGCCATGTCGAGCATGTCGCAGACAGCTTTTCACGACGCGGCGCCGAGTTCCAGGATCTGGCGAACGGGACGGCAAGGCACGCGACGACGGAGCATCCGCTCGCCCGTTGACCGTGCCGCCCGCGCTTGTGGTCGGACCCTGCATGTGGTTTACCGCGCGCGCGTCGAACCGACCTCTGGAGTCTCCATGCGCGCCCTTGCTCTCGCCACCACGGCCATGGCCGTGATCGCCCTCGCCGTGCCGTCGCGCGCGCAGACCACCGACCCGGTGGTGGCCGTGGTCAACGGAACCCAGATCACGCGCAGCGACGTCGAGGCCGTCTACCAGACCCTGCCCGAGCAGTACCGGCAGATGCCGCTCGAGCAGATCTTCGATCCCTTGGTCGAGCAGGTCGTGACCAGCCAGCTGCTGCTGGCCAAGGCCAACGAGGAGAAGCTCGCGGACGATCCGGAGGTCGAGGAGCAGCTCGCCCGCGCCCATGACAACGTGCTCCGCGACGCGGTCGTGAAGCAGGCGATCGACCAGGGCGTCACCGACGACAAGCTCAAGGCCGCCTACGAAGGGATGAAGTCCCAGCCCGGCTTCGCCTTCGAGGAGACTCGGGCCGCCCACATCCTGGTCGCGGACGAGGCCACCGCGCTCGACATCATCAAGCAGCTCCAGGGCGGGGCCGATTTCACGACGCTCGCCAAGGAGAAGTCGACCGACCCGTCGGCAAAGACCAATGGCGGCGATCTCGGCTATTTCCGCCGCGAGGCCATGGTGCCCGAGTTCTCCGAGGCCGCCTTCACCATTCCGGTCGGCACCGTCGGCGACAAGCCGGTCAAGTCGCAGTTCGGCTGGCACGTGATCAAGGTCGAGGACCGCCGGCAGACCGTGCCGAGCTTCGAGGAGAAGCAGCCCGAGCTGCGTGAGCAGGTGTCGCGCGAGATCGTCAACGCGCTCCTCGCGGACGTCCGCAAGGACGCCAAGATCGAGCTGTTCACGATCGACGGCGCGCCCAAGCCGCAGCAATAGCCGGCCATGGCGAAGATCGAGCACCGCTCGCCCCTGGCGCCGGAGCGGTTCCCCGACCTGCCTCCGGTCACGGGCGTCCGCTTCGCGACGCTGGCGGCCGGCATCCGCTACCGGGGCAGGGACGATCTCCTGCTGATCGAGGTGCCATCGGGCAGCACGGTGGCCGGCGTGTTCACCCGCTCGACCACGGCCGGGCATCCGGTCGTCTGGGACCGCCGGATCCTGCCGGCCGGGCGCGTCCGTGCGGTGATCGTCAACGCCGGCAACGCCAACGTCTTCCGTGGCGCCGAAGGGGATGCCGCGGTTCAGGCCGAGGCCCGCGCGGTGGGCGATGCGCTGGGCTGCCCGCCGGAGGAGGTGTTCGTCGCCTCGACCGGCGTGATCGGCGAGCGGCTGCCGGTCGAGAAGATCACGGCGCGCGTCGGCGACCTCGTCGACGGGCTGCGCGCGGATGGAATGGCTGCCGCCGCCGGCGCGATCATGACGACCGACACCTTTCCCAAGGGTGCATGTGCGAGCTGCGCCATCGACGGGGTGCCGGTCACGATCGCCGGCATCGCCAAGGGCTCGGGCATGATCGCACCCGACATGGCGACCATGCTGTCCTTCGTCGTCACCGACGCGGCGGTGCCGGCGCCGCTCCTGCAGGAGCTGCTGACCGAGGCCGCCGACGGCACGTTCAACGCGATCACGGTCGACAGCGACAGCTCGACCTCCGACACGCTCCTTCTCCTGGCCACCGGCACCGCGGGCAACGAGAGCCCGGTCGGCTACGACGATCCGCGGCTCGCCGGCTTCCGCGAGGCGCTCGACACCGTGCTCCTGGACCTCGCGCATCAGGTCGTGCGCGACGGCGAGGGCGCGCAGAAGTTCATCGCCGTGACGGTCGAAGGTGCGGTCGACGCGCCCTCTGCCCGGCGCATCGGCCTCGCCGTCGCCAACTCGCCTCTGGTCAAGACCGCCATTGCCGGCGGCGACGCCAATTGGGGCCGGGTGATCATGGCGGTCGGCAAGTCGGGCGAGCCCGTCGAGATGTCCAGGCTCGGCGTCGCCTTCGGCGGCCACGACGTCGCCCGTGACGGGGCCGCGGTGCCCGAGCTCGACGAGGCGCCGGTGGCAGCGCATCTCGCCGGCACCGAGATCGCGATCCGGATCGTGGTCGGCGCCGGTCCGGGCTCGGCCACGGTCTGGACCTGCGACCTCACCCACGGCTACATCGACATCAATGCCGACTACCGGTCCTGACGCGGGATCGGTCGGGCTGGTCCTGGTTGTCGCCTGCGCGCTGGTCGATCCGGATGGGCGGGTCCTCGTCGCGCAGCGCCCGCCGGGCAAGGCGATGGCGGGCCTGTGGGAGTTTCCCGGTGGGAAAGTGGTGGCCGGAGAAACGCCCGAGGTGGCGTTGATCCGTGAGCTGCGCGAGGAGCTGGGCATCGACACCGAGGCCAGCTGCCTCGCCCCGCTGACCTTCGCTTCGCACCGCTACGACGGCTTTCACCTGCTCATGCCACTTTATGTCTGCCGGGTCTGGCGAGGCGACCCGCAATCTCGTGAAGGCCAGGCTTTGCGCTGGTCGCATCCTCGCGCGCTGCGCGATTTGCCGATGCCTCCAGCCGACTTGCCGCTGATCCCGGTGCTGGAAGAGCTCCTGTAGATCGTAACGCAGTTTGAAGTCATTCTAAACTATATTCTGGAACTATTCTTCCTGAAGGCAGCGCATATAGCATTTTGTATGTGACTGTCCGCTGCCTAAGAGACTGACGGTCGGCCCATCACTGCGGGATCGTTGGTATGACTTCCCCCATTCGTCTCGTGGCGCTTCTTGCCCTGGCTGTTCCGGCCGCTCCGGAGGCCGCCGCCGATGGCCCGGCCGCGGTGCTCGGCAACTACGCCGACATCGCGCTGGCGATGTACGGGGACGCGCTGGCGAGCGCGGAGCAGCTGGACCAGGCGATCGCGGCGCTGCTGCGCTCGCCCGACGAGACGACGCTCGCGGCGGCGCGTGAAGCCTGGCTGGCCGCCCGCGTGCCCTACCAGCAGACCGAGGTCTATCGTTTCGGCAACCCGCTCGTCGACGAGTGGGAGGGCAAGGTCAACGCTTGGCCGCTCGACGAGGGCCTGATCGACTATGTCCAGGTCGAGTCCTACGGCGACGGCAGCGACGAGAACGCCTTCTACGTTGCCAACGTCGTGGCCAACCCGAAGCTCACCGTCGGTGGCCGGGACATCGACGCCGGCACGATCGGCCCAGACCTCCTGGCCGACCTCCACGAGGCCGACGAGGTCGAGGCCAATGTCAGCCGCGGCTATCACGCGATCGAGTTCCTGCTCTGGGGTCAGGACCTGAACGGCACCGGTCCCGGCAAGGGCGAGCGGCCGGCGACGGACTATGCCAAGGGCGACGCCTGCACCGGCGGCAATTGCGATCGCCGCGGCGCCTACCTCGCGGCGGCGTCCAGGCTGCTCCTGACCGACCTGCGGGAAATGATGGGCAACTGGGCGGCCAACGGTCCGGCTCGCGCGGCGCTCACCGCCGAGGGTGCGAGGAAGGGCCTCAGCATGATGCTGACCGGCCTCGGCTCGCTGTCCTACGGCGAGCTCGCCGGCGAGCGCATCAAGCTCGGCCTGATGCTGCACGACCCCGAGGAGGAGCATGACTGCTTCTCCGACAATACGCACAACTCGCACTTTTACGACGTGGCCGGCATGCGGGCGGTCTATCTCGGCCGCTACGAGGGCACGGGCGGCAAGGTCGCCGAGGGCGCGAGCCTCTCGGATCTCGTCCGCGCCGCCGATCCGGCCGTGGATGACGGGATGCGCGCGGCGCTCGACAGGACCCTGGCCGCGTTCGCCGCGATCAAGCAGAGCGCCGATTCGGGCCAGATGGCGTATGACCAGATGCTGGCCGAAGACAACGAGCAGGGCAACGCCATGATCCAGGCCGCCGTCGACGCGCTCGTCGCCCAGACCCGCGAGATCGAGAAGGCGGTCGCGGCGCTGGGTCTCGACCAGCTCGCCTTCGAGGGCTCGGACAGCCTCGACAATCCCGAGGCGGTGTTCCAGTGAGCATGCTCGGCCGGTGGTTCGGTCGGATGGGGCGGTTCCTCGCCCGTATCGGGCTGCCCCGCGAGCTGCGCGAGGCCGTCGCGACCCAGCTGCTGCCGCAGCTGGCCGGTGCCGAAGGGAAGGGGCGCCATGGTTGAGCATCCAGCGATCCGGTCCCGGACGGAGAACGTCCTGTTCGTAGGTTTTGCCGGCCGAAGCGGGTCTCTCGATCCTGGTGCGGGCGACCGTCGCACCTGCCGGTACTGTGCCCACTGGTGCGGCGACGAAGCGGGCGATGGCCGCTGCCTCGCCGACTGCGGCGCCCGCGCCATGCCCGCCCAGGGGCGATGCGGCGAATGGCGCCGCCCGCCGCTCCTGATCGTGGTCTAGACCGTTTCCGCGCTGAGCGGAAACGGTCTGCCTCATGTAGGCCAAGGGCCGATAGGCCCCAGGAATGCGAGAGTGCGTTCGGTCACGCCGAGCACACTCTAGTCACCGGCCGCCGCGGTCGGGAACGGGAATGTCGGATGTCGCGGGTCGTGGTGCGGCTTCTTCTGGGCGGCTGCCTGTTGGCGGCGCCGGCGGAGGCCGCGATGAGCGCGAAGCAGCGCGAGGCGATTCTGCGTCCCACGACCAGCTTCGACGCCCCCGAGCGTTGGGAGGAGCTGTCCGGCGGCTCGGCGACCAACCGCACCCGCTTTGACGGCGCCGCGTTCTCGTTGCCTTCCGCCAATCTCGAGTTCGAGGATCGTGCCGGTTTCTTCGTCGGCAACGGCTTCTTCCGGCGCATGTGGGTGACCGCACCCAGCTCGACCGAGGCCGCGGACGGACTCGGGCCTCTCTACAACGCCCGCTCCTGCCAGGGCTGCCACCTCAAGGACGGCCGCGGGCACCCGCCCGCCGGGCCCGATGACAGCGCCGTCTCCATGTTCCTGCGCCTGTCGGTTCCGCCGCGGACCGAGGAGGAGCAGGTGGCGCTCGCGAGCCATCGTCAGGCCGTCGTCGGCGAGCCCACCTACGGCACGCAGCTCCAGGACCTCGCGATCCCGGGCTTGCCGGCCGAGGGCCGGATGGCGATCACCTACGAGGAGCTTCCGGTCGAGCTGGTTGGCGGCGAGACGGTGCTGCTGCGGCGGCCGACCTACGGCGTCGCCGATCCCGCCTACGGCCCGATCCATCCCGAGACGATGCTCAGCCCGCGCGTGGCGCAGCCGATGATCGGCCTGGGTCTGCTGGAGGCGGTCCCCGAGGCCGACCTCCTGGCGCGCGCCGACCCCGACGACATGGACGGCGACGGCATCTCGGGCCGCCCGAACCTGGTCTGGAGCGAGACCGAGGGCCGCGTCGCCATGGGCCGCTTCGGCTGGAAGGCCGGGCAGGCGCGGATCGCCGAGCAGGCCGCCTCTGCCATGGCCGGTGACATCGGCATTTCCAACCCGCTCGCACCCTTTCCGGCCGGCGACTGCACCCCGGCCCAGGCCGGCTGCCTCGCCGCACCCACCGGCGCGAGCCCGCGATTCGCCGATCTCGAGGCGCCGGCCGACGTCATGGAGCTGGTCACCTACTACAGCCGCCATCTCGCGGTGCCGGCCCGGCGGGAAGCGGATGCCGCCGAGGTGCTCGCCGGCAAGCGCCTGTTCTACGAGGCCGGCTGCATCGCCTGCCACACCCCCAAGCACGCGACGGCCCGGGATGCCGCCGACCCGGCGCTGCGCGGCCAGTTGATCTGGCCCTATACCGACCTGCTGCTGCACGATATGGGCGAGGGCCTCGCGGACGGCCGGCCCGAGGGCGTCGCCGACGGCCGCGAATGGCGGACCGCACCGCTCTGGGGCATCGGCCTGACCGAGACCGTCAACGGCCACACCTACTTCCTGCACGACGGCCGCGCCCGCAACCTGACCGAGGCGATTCTCTGGCACGGTGGCGAGGCGGAGGCGGCGAAGGAGCGCTTCCGCGGGATGCCGCCCGAGGATAGGGCCGCCCTCCTGGCCTTCCTGGGGTCGCTGTGATGCGACTGCTCCTTCCGGTCCTGCTGCTACTTGCCGGCCCTGCCGCCGCTCAGGATCTCGCCGCTGTCGGCGGTCGCCTGCGATCGGAGGTCCTGCTGCCGCTCTACGGCGACTATCGCGATCGCGCCGCCGCCTTCGCCGCGGTGGCACCGGATTGCGCCGGCGATTGGCGCCCGACCCTGCGCGCCGGATATGTCGAGAGCGCGCTCGCCTGGCGTCGGCTCGAGGCGGCCGGCACCGGCCCGGCCGTCGCCGGCGAGGCTTCCGCGACCGTCTATTTCTGGCCCGACAAGCACGGCACGGCCGGCCGCCAGCTCACCGCGGCCCTGCGCGAGCGCAATCCCGCGCTGACCGATCCCGCAGAGCTCGCGGGCCGCAGCGTCGGACTGCAGAGCCTCGCCACCCTCGAGGTCCTGCTCTACGGCACCACCGTGCCCGCCGACGCCGAGGAGTTCGCCTGCCGCTACGCGGTGGCCATCGCTGACTTTCAGGCTTCTCTGGCCGCGCGGCTGGCGAAGGCCGCCCCGGGCGATCCGCCGACCGACGGGGCGGTGGCGGATGCCATGTTCCGTGGCATGCTGAACACGCTCGACGTGCTGATCGCGCTCGATCTCGAGCGGCCCCTCGGCAAGGAGCTCGCGGCCGGACGCGGCGAGCGTGCCCGAGCCTGGCGCAGCGGCCTGTCGCTGCCGCTGATCGGCGCCGCCCTCGACACTGTGGACCGAGTCTACACCGCACCGCGCAGCTTCAGCGCGATGATCCAGGCCAGTGCCGAGCTCTCGGCCTTCGACGCGGTCCTTCGCGGCCGGCTTCAGGCGGCCCGCGAGGCCATCGCGGCCGTGCCCGAGCCGCTACATCTGGCCGTGGTCGATCCGGAGGCCCGCCCCGCCGTCGAGCAGCTGCTCGAGGAGCTGCGCGCGGTGCGCCGGCTGCTGCAGGAGCGGCTGGCTCCCGCGCTGGGCTTCGCCGCCGGTTTCAACGCGCTCGATGGAGACTGAGATGCCGCTCCCGCGCCGCGCCGCGCTGACCAGCGGCCTCGGCGCCGCCGCTTGGCTTGCCCTGCGCGCCTGCGCCGCCCGCGCCGAGGCCGGCCCCCTGTTCCTGGTCTGCCGGGTCCACCCTGCGCTGGGCGCCGGCGTCGCCCTCGTCGACGAGCACGCCGGCGCGACCGCCGGGCCGGAGTTGCCGGACCGGGGCCACGGGCTCTGCCTGCGCCCGGGCACGGCCGAGGCGGTGGTGTTCGCCCGTCGCCCCGGCACCTTCGCGGCCGTGTTCGAGCCGTCGACCGGCCTCGTCCTGCGCCGCTTCGATACCCCGTCCGACCGCCATTTCTACGGCCACGGCGTGTTCGATCCGACCGGCGGGGTACTCGTCGCCACCGAGAACGACTTCACCCGCGGCGTCGGCGTGCTCGGCCTCTACGACGCAAGGGACGGCTATCGCCGCATCGGCGAGCTGCCGGCCCACGGCATCGGCCCGCACGACATCGCGCTCCTGCCGGACGGCAGGACGCTGGCGATCGCGAATGGCGGCATTCTCACCGTGCCCGAGACCGGGCGCGACATGCTCAATCTCGACACCATGCAGCCGAGCCTCAACCTGGTCGAGCTCGCCAGCGGTGCCCTGCTGCAGGAGGAGCGCCTGCCCGAAAGGCTGCGCCACCTGTCGATCCGGCACCTGGACCAGAACGGAGAGGGTGTGATCGCCACCGGCCTGCAATGGGAGGGCGACCGCGCCGAGCTGGTGCCGCTGGTCGCGCTCGACCGCGGCAGCGGGCTCGAGACCCTGGAGATCCCGGAGGCGACCCTCCGCCTGCTCGCCGGCTATGTCGGCAGCATCAGCTTCGACCGCTCCGGCCGGTTCATCGCCGCAAGCTGCCCGCGCGGCAACCACATCGCCTTCTGGCATGCCGACGGCGGCTTCCTGCGCGGCGTCGCGATCACCGATGCCTGCGCGGTCGGCCCGGCAGTGCAGCCCGGCCGATTTCTGGCCGCCAGCGGCACTGGTCAGGTGGTCGAGATCGATCCCGCCTCGGGCGTCGTATCGCCTCTCGGCGAGAGAGCCCCGGCGGCCTACGACAATCATCTCCTCGTCGTGTAGGGCCCGGTGCCGAAGTCATCCGAATTATAATATTTGAAATCTGCGTGAAATTCGTTGTTCGTGAGCCGGCGTGACTATAGCAATGTCGGCGGAACTGGACGCGGGCGGCGTTGTGTCGATCAAGGTTACTTTCCCCGACGAAGAGAGCGTGGCCGGCGTCGGTGCAAGCCAGCGCCGTCGTTTGCGGCTGTACGAGCTGGAGCCGGGCTTCCACTGCTCCATCGTCGGCACCTGCCTCACCCCTGGCATGGCGCGCCAGATCGTGCGCCGCGCCAAGCTGAGCTTCGATCACGACACCCAGGACTACCGCCTGCACAGCGTTCTGGTCGGCGAGGCGGGCCGCCCCGGCATCGTCTCGCGGCTGATCACCAAGTCCCTCGACCAGAGCTTCGCCGGCGTGCTGCGCCGGGTAGGAGCGACCAGCGGTGCGGAGGAGCTCGGCAGCCTGTGGGACGAGCTGTGCGAGAAGGGTGAGGTCGCCGCCGGCTACTGGGCGCTGCTCACCCATGCCCACGTGCCCGCCGAGCTGCGCATCCGCATCTTCGGCGAGGTGCACATGCTCTCGCACTTCATGGGCGGCCACAATCGCGCCAGCGCCAAGGCGCTCTGGCTGGCCGAGCGGCGCGCGGAGCAGCTGGCGGAGCGGCTGGTGCGCGGCCGCCGGCAGGCCCGGGCGACCCTGGCCGAACGGGACCGCCGGATCGCCGAGCTCGAGGCCGAGCTTGCCGCCACCCGCACCGAGCTCGCGCAGCGCGTCGCAGTCTCGACGGCGCAGCGCCGCAGGTCCCCGCGCCGCGGCGCCGAGCCCGCCCGCATCGAACGCCGTGTCCTCGCCACGCGTGCCCGGCTGCGCGAGGCCGAGCAGGAGAACGCGCGCCTGCGCCGGCAGCTCGACCTGTTGACGGAGGAGCCGGCGTCCCCCGCGCCGATCTGGCAGTCACCCGCCCTGCCACCCTGCGGCGAGGGCCCCGAGCGCTGCCTGCTCTATGTCGGCGGGCATTGCAGCCTCATGCCGCATCTGCGCCGTCACGCCCGAACCCGCCGGCTCGAGCTCCTGCACCACGACGGCGGCGAGGAGCACAGCCTGCACGTGCTCGAGGGTCTGGTCGGCCGCGCCGAGGCCGTGTTCTGCCCGATCGACTGTGTCAGCCATCAGGCCTGCCTCGCCGCCAAGCAGCTCTGCCGTCGGCTGGACAAGCCCTTCGTGCCGTTGCGCACCGGCAGCGGCACCTGCTTTCTGCGCGCCATCGACCATTGGCGGGTATCGACCGCGCCGGTCTCGGCCGCCTGAGCTGCTGCCGCCGCCGTGGCAAGCTTGGAATTCCTCCATTTCTATATTCGATCCTTCCGCTTTGACCATGTGCTAGTGATCGACTAACTCTGCCTCAATCATCGATCGGGCGTCATGTCTCAGCTTGCTGATTTGCAGGCGAGATAGCCTTCGTTCGACTTCACCATGAGCGCATCTACGTGCGGCGGATCGCATGAAAAGCTTTGCTGATCCCAGCCGGCACATGGACATCCCGTCGTTCGCGACTGCGCTGGGGACGCACGGCGCTGCACCGGCCTTGGCCCTGCGCTCGGGGATCGTCACCTATGCCGAGCTGGCCCGGCGCGCGGACGGCTTCGCGGCGCGGGTCGGCCCGGGTCGAAAGTTGGTCGCGATCGAGGCCGCCCTGTCCAGCCATGCCATCGCCGCCTATCTCGGGGCGCTCCGGGGCGGTCATGCGGTCATCCTCATGCCGGTGGGCGACGAGCTCGCCCGCCTGGCGATCGAGGAGCGCTTCGATCCCGACGTCTCCTGCCGCCTGGTCGAGGGCCGCTGGCGGCTGAGCCACGCGGATCTGCCGAGCGCGGAGCCCCTGCACCCGGCGCTCGCTCTACTGCTGGTCACCTCGGGCAGCACCGGCCAGGGCAGGGCGGTCCGGCTCTCCGGCGGCGCGCTCGCCGCCAATGCCGGCTCGATCGCCGAGTTCCTGGAGCTGCGGCCGGACGACCGCGGCGTGCTGCATCTGCCGCTGCACTACTCCTACGGCCTGTCGGTCCTGAACGCCCACCTCGCCGTCGGCGCCAGCCTCTACGTGACCGATGCGTCGATCCTCGACGCCGGCTTCACGGCGCCGATCCGCGACCATCGCTGCACGAACTTTTCCGGCGTGCCGCACTCCTACGAGCTGCTCGAGAAGGTCGGCTTCCGCGACGGGAGCTTTCCCGATCTGCGGTTCATGACCGTCGCCGGCGGTCGGATGCCGGAGGACATGGTCCGCCGCTACCACGACCATCTGGCCGCCATGGGCAAGCGGCTGTTCGTCATGTACGGCCAGACCGAGGCCACGGCCCGCATCGCCTACGTGCCGGCGGCGCTGCTCGCGGACAATCCCGACCGCATCGGTATCGCAATCCCAGGCGGCGAGCTCGGCCTCGTTGATGAAGCCGGGCGCAGGATCGAAGCGGCCGAGACCGTCGGCGAGCTGGTCTATCGCGGCCCGAACGTCATGCTGGGCTATGCCGAGGCCCGGGCCGACCTGGCGAGGGGTCCGGAGGTCGACCTGCTGCACACGGGCGATCTCGCCGTCCGGGACCGGCAAGGCCTCTACCGCATCGTCGGCCGCCTGCGCCGCATGTCCAAGATCGGGGGCGTCAGGATCGGCCACGACGCGCTCGAGGTGGCGCTCGCGCAGGCGGGCATCGCAGCCGCCGTGGTCGGCGACGACCGACGACTGGTCGCGTTCCACACGCCGCCGCACTCGTCCGTGGAGGTGAGGCGGCAGCTCGCGCTGGCGGCGCGCCTTGGCTCCCGCCATGTCGATGCGCGGTGCCTGGAAGCGTTGCCGCGCCTGCCGAGTGGCAAGATCGACTATCCGAGCCTGCGGCGGCAGCTCGATGCGCAGCCGAGAACCGGGACCGCGGGCGTGCTGGACGATTTCCGGCAGGTCTTCTTTCCCCAGCCGGTCCATGAGCGTGACAGCTTCACCACCCTCGGCGGCGATTCCCTGCGCTATCTCGAGCTGTCGATGGATCTGGAGCGCCGTCTCGGCAGCCTGCCGGCCGGCTGGGAGAACCGCTCGGTCCGCGAGCTCTCCACGCTCGCGCCACAGGACGTCCTGCCGGGACGCGTCGGCACCGACATTGTGATCCGCGTCCTCGCGATACTCATGATCCTGGTCCA
>JBFWWD010000075.1:0-22166 GCA_050246385.1 Geminicoccaceae bacterium | reverse complement strand
TGCCGCGAAGCTCTTGTCGCAGACCTACGCCAAGCTCACCGCCTGGCAGAAGACGCAGGTTGCCCGCCATGCCGACCGCCCGCACTTCACCGACTATGCCCAGGCCCTGATCGAGGACTTCACGCCGCTCGCCGGCGACCGGCTCTATGCCGAGGATCACGCCATCGTGGGCGGCCTGGGGCGGTTCCGCGGCCTGTCGGTGATGGTCATGGGCCAGGAGAAGGGTGCCGACACCGAGGACCGGGTGCGCCACAATTTCGGCATGGCGCGGCCGGAAGGCTACCGCAAGGCCGTGCGCCTGATGCGGATGGCCGAGCGGTTCCGTCTGCCGGTGCTGACCTTCGTCGACACTCCCGGCGCGCACCCCGGCATCGACGCCGAGGAGCGCGGCCAGGCGGAGGCGATCGCCCGGGCGATCGAGGTCTGCCTGTCGCTCGACGTGCCGATCGTCGCCACGGTCGTCGGCGAGGGCGGCTCCGGCGGGGCGATCGCACTCGCCGCCGGTGACCGCATCTTGATGCTCGAGCACTCGATCTACTCGGTGATCTCGCCCGAAGGCTGTGCCGCGATCCTCTGGCGCAGCGCGGATCAGGCCTCGGTCGCCGCCGAGGCGCTGCGGCTGACCGCCCAGGACCTGCTGGGGCATCGCCTGGTCGATCTGGTGATCCCCGAGCCGCTGGGTGGCGCCCATCGCGGCCGGGCGACGACAATCGCCGCCGTGGGCGACGCGATCGAAGGCCAGCTCCGGCCGCTGCTGCGCCTCGCGCCGGCGGAGCTCAAGCGGCAGCGGCGTGACAAGTTCCTGCGCATGGGGCAGGCGGCCGACGCCTGACTCCCGGCTGCTCGACCGCCACTACGGTTCGCCTTGCGGGTGCGCGGGTGCGGCCCTATTGGGCAGCCATGCTCACGACGCGCGACGAGATCCTGGAACGCCTGACGGCGCTCGCCATCGAGCACCGCACCCATCTGCATCCGCCGGTGTTCACCGTGGAGGAGGCGCAGCGGCACACGCACCATCTCCCCGGCGGGCATTGTAAGAACCTCTTCCTCAAGGACAAGAAGGGCGGCCTTTGGCTGGTCACCTGCCGTGACGAGCTGAAGGTCGACCTGAACGCGTTGGCACGCCGGCTCGGCGCACCCCGCTTCTCGTTCGGCCGCCCCGAGCTGCTGGCGGCGGCGTTGGGCGTGACGCCCGGCAGCGTCACGCCGCTCGCGATCGTCAACGATGTGGCGGGAACCGTGACCGCGGTGCTCGACCGAGGCCTCCTCGCCCACGAGTGGGTGAACTGCCATCCGCTCCAGAACGACGCCACCACCACCCTGCGCGCAGACGACCTTGTTCGCTTCATGGCGGAAACAGGGCATGCCCCGGTGCTCGTGGATTTCGACTGAGCCCGCGTAGAAAGCGAGCATTCTCCATCAAATTCCATCGTAGGCACATTATCGCTATTGCGCCACTGGCGCGATCGCGACACTGTTTGGGCGTCGCCTAGGAGAAAACTCCGCGCGGGGTGGCTCAGAGGGGTCCCGGGCACGCGGCCTGAGTCGCAACGGAATCGATCGCCGTCCCGGTCCTGAGGATCGCGGGCCTGGCTCGGCTGCGGCTTGGCCGGACACCAAGAATATCGAGGAAACGCAAAATGGCATTGGTCACGGGAACGCAGGGCCCCGACAGGATCACCGGGACTGAGCAGAGCGACGACATTTTCTCCGGCGAGCGCAGCGATATCGTCCACGCATTGGGAGGCAATGACCGCATCGTCGCGAACCCCGGCGACGATGTCGTCTATGGCGGGGCCGGCAACGATTTCATCTGGGGCAAGCGTGACGTGGACTCGCTCTATGGCGAGGCCGGCAACGACTACCTGTTCGGTGGCGACAACGACAATCTGCTCGACGGCGCCAATGGTCGCGACGTCCTGATCGGCGGTTCCGCCGTCGACACCATCCGCGGCGGCAACGATTCCGACCTGCTGTGGGGCGAGGGCGGGGCCGACAAGCTGAACGGGCTCAATCAGAGCGACATCCTGATCGGCGGCGGCGGCCGTGACATCCTCACCGGCGGCGGTGCCTCGGACGTCTATGCGTTCGCCATGGCGTCCGAGAGCTCTCCCGGCGGCAATCGCGATCACGTCGCCCGGTTCGGCGACAGGGCTGGCGACCAGGACGTGATCGACCTCACCGGCCTCGGCGCCGACCTCACCTTCATCGGCACGGCCGCGTTCACGGCCGCGGGACAAGTGCGCTATCAGCTGGCCGGCGGTGACACGATCGTCCAGGTCAGCACGGATGCGGACAAGGCCGCCGAGTTCGAGCTGCAGCTCGACGGCTTCACCGGCCCGCTCGACCCGACCGACTTCATCCTGACCCGCGGCGTGAACGCGACGCCCGCCGGCCATCTCCTGATCGGCAGCGGCTCCGGCGAGACCCTGACCGCGAACGATCTCGGCACGACGGTGCTCGCGGGTAACGGCAACGACACGGTGCGCGGCGGTGCGGGGGACGATCGGCTCTTCGGTATGAACGGCGGAGATCTGCTCGACGGCGGTGAAGGCTCCGATGTGCTCGTCGGCGGCACGGGCAACGACGACCTGTCCGGTGGTGGGGGCACCGACTACCTCATGGCCGGCTCCGGCAACGACACGCTTGCGGGCGGCGAGGGCGACGACGTTCTGGAGGGCAACGACGGGAACGACGAGGTCAGCGGTGGCGCCGGCAACGACATGGTGCTCGGCGGCGACCTGCACGACCGGCTCGATGGCGGTGCCGGCGACGATGTCCTGAATGGCGGGCGCGGCACCGACATCCTGATCGGCGGCGACGGCAACGACGCCTTTGTCGCCACGGTCCCGAGCGACAGCCGCGTCGGCGCCTCGCTGCGCGACCGCATCCTCGACTTCGGCGACAAGGAAGGTGATCAGGACCTGATCTGCATCGCACCGATCGATGCCGACACGACCCGATCGGGCGACCAGGCCTTCACCTTCATCGGCGAGGCCGCATTCACCGCGGCGGGTCAGGTGCATTGGTATGCCGACGGTGCCAATACGATCGTCGAGCTCAACATCAACCTGGACACCGCGCCCGACTTCCAGATCGAGCTCGTGGGCTTCGACGGCTCTCAATTGGACGCATCGGACTTCATCCTCTAGCGCTCACCTAGTGGTTGAGAGCGGCGCGACCTGCTGGTCGGAGACGGTGACCGGGCATCGTGGGTCGTGCTTGCTCTCAACCATCGCGCACTATTCTTCGCATGACATTCTCCGGCCCAGTCATTGTTCTCGCGCATTCGATCGCCTTGAACGCGAGAGTTTCTGAACTTCTGATACGTAACAATAGTTGAGTTAATCTTATAGTTGAAACTTGTGGAAATCTGGGTAGTATTACGGTTGTTGGCGCCGCAAGAAAAAGCCTTCGCCCCGGGAAACGGTGTGCGGGCATGCGGCGCGGACGCCTGCTCCCGGATGACAACAGCACAGCGACCGCCGCCTCACCCGGGGTGGAGTGCGACTGGGACGGACAGGCGTTGTAACCAGGAGAGAACGCCTGTGCTCGAGCAAATCAGCCGTCGGCAGCTTGTGCGAAATCTAGGTGGAGTGGCAGTCGCCGGTCTGGCCGGGGCGACCATGTTGGGCCGCCCGGCGCGGGCGGGCGTGGGCTGGGGAGCCGGTCCGAACTCCGGCCTGCCGTTCTGGCACGGCGGCTATTCCGATCTGGACGACATGGTGGCCCTGCTTCCCTCGGGTCGTGGCCTCGACCTCGTCGGTGAGTTCGAAGGTGAGGGAACCTATCTCGATGTCGCCACGAAGTGCGTCACGGGCTGGCCCAAGAAGCGCTGGTACACCAACTTCCTGAAGACAGGGAAGACTTCGGCGTTTCAGTGGTCCAGCAACCCGTTCTGCAGCGGCACGAGCATGACCGTGCCCAAGAGTTGGCCCAGCAGCGCCGCAGCGGTGACGGCCAATACCCATCTCCATTGCTCGGTGCCGCCCACCTACACGGGCAGCGAGACCGCCACGCAACGCGCCGCCAAGCAGCGTCGGGTCTGGCAGATCGCCGCGGACGGCTGGCTGGATCCGGTCTGGCGTCAGAAGATGATCATCTTCAAGCGCGATTTCTTCATAAAGTACAACTTGAAATCCATACGGATCGTGCTCCGCGCCTGCCACGAGCTGAACACCGCTACGACCTGGGGAAAGCGAGACTATCGCCGTGCTTTCGGCATGATGGAGCTGACCACGGTTGGCGACTACCAGATCGTGCAGGAGGCGATGCGGAGGTATTTTGAGGTTTTTCGGGATGTATTCGGCAACGTGCAGTCTTCGATCCCGAACGACTACGCCTACACGGATTCACAGCTTTGGCCGTATTGGAACACGGTGAGGCGTCACAACGGCGTTGTGGATGTGCGGCTGACCTGCCCTGAGAACGCAAAGCTGATCGGGCCCGACAATTACAACCAGTATCCGGCAGCTCTCACCGAGGCGCAGTTCGCGACCTTCATGGCCGAGCGCGACAAGAAGGGCTGGCCGGTCGGCCTGATCCCCTGGCTCGAGTGGGCGAAATCCGTGAACAAGGGCTTCGCGCTCGGCGAGTGGGGACTCATGAGCAAGAAGATGAACCCGGACGGCACGCGCCCCGCGAGCCAGGGATGGGACAATCCCGTGTTCATCAAGGGCACGCTCGACTTCTGCATGGCGAATGCGCCGGACATCGCGTTCATCTCCTACTTCAACCGGGACAACACTGCCGCCGCGGAGCTGCCGGCGCATCTGGTCAAGTCGTGGAGCGGCATCGACGACGAGTTCGCAGGCTGCGGGCGAACGCCCCCAGGCGACAACAATCGCTGCGGCGCGCGCGCCTATCGGCAGTGGATGGCACAGAACAGCTGACGGCCTCGGGGCGTCAGCTTCCCGGCAGCGGGCGCCCCGGCCGCCATCCTTCCTCGGTCAGCCGATCGAGGAAGGCGAGCGTCCGGGCGCGGGCGGCATGGCTCAGCAACACGAGCAGGTCGCCCGCCAGCGCCCAGGCGAATGCGCCGCGGACCGCCTCGGTCTCGCTCTCGGCAGCGGTCACGGCCTCGGGCGGCGCGCCGAGACGCCCGAGCTCCTCGCGCAGCAGCGCCGGCACCTCGCCGGGCGCCCGGCCGCGCAGATAGCTGTCCATCTCCTTGAGGATGATCCGGTCCGGGCGCATCGCCCAGACGGCGGCGGCGAGCGCGCGGATCTCGGGGTCGGTCCGATCGCCGGCCTGCCCCAGCAGAACGAGCCGGCGCATCGCCGGCATGGCCGCGACGAGCTGCGCGATGGCCGCGACACCGTGCGGGTTGTGGGCGAAGTCGACCAGCACCTTGACGCCCCCGATCTCGCGCTGCACGCCGCGCCCCGGATTGTCGGCCTCCTCGACACCGAAGCTGCGCAGCGCGTCGGCCATCGCCGCCAGCGGCAGCCGCAGCGCCGAGGCGCCCGCGAGCGCGGCCAGGGCGTTGGCGAGGTTGTGCCGTGCGACGCCCCCCATGCCGATCCGGACCTCCGCCGCGGGCACGACGGGCGTCGCCGTCCCGTCGCGACGCAGGACGAGCCAGCCCTGCTCGAGGGCCGCACCGTCGGTGATGCCGTGCGCCGGCGCCATCGTGAACCAGTGCACCAGAGCACCCGTGCCGGGTGCGCGCTCGACCAGCCGCGGATCGTCGGCGTTCAGGATCAGCGGGCCGCCACGCAGCGCCTTGGCGACCACCAGCTTGGCGTCCGCCACCCCGTCCAGGTCGAGGATCCCGTACTCGCCGAGATGATCCGCCGCGACGTTGGTCACGATCGCCGCATCGGCCCGGGCGACGGGCAGGCCACGGCGCAGGATGCCGCCGCGCGCCAGCTCCAGCACCGCAAGTTCAACCCGCCGGTCGCGCAGGGCCATGCGCGCCCCGCCGGGACCGGAGAAGTCGCCGCGGTCGAGGATCTCGTCGCCGACGCGCACCCAGTCGCTCGAGCTCAGGCCGACGATTCTGCCTGCGGCGCGGGCCATGGCAGCGAGCAGCCGGACGGTGGTCGACTTGCCGTTGGTGCCGGTCACCAGGACAAGCGGGACGTCGTGGATGCTCGCCCAGTCGATCGCGTCGGGATCGGGCAGATCGTCGTCGAACCATCGGTCGCTGCCGCGGCCCAGGCCGACCGACACCCGCCGGTCGCCGACGATGCAGGCGACATCGTGCGCACGGGCCGCGGCCGCCAGCGCCAGCAGCGCCGGATCGCGGTCGGAGGCGATCTCGTGGCGGATGCTGGCCGCGGCCGATTCGAGCGCCGGCATCGGGCGCGCGCCGAGGTCCGCGGCGGCCGCCTCGCAGGCCCATTCGTTGACCAGCGTCGCGGCGTAGAGCCCGTCGAGCGGGGCGGCCACGGCGAGGCTGGCGCCGCCGAGAAAGCGGCGCGACGCGATCTCGGCGTCGGGCCAGCCGACCGCCTGCAGCATGACCAGGGCCTGCCGGCGCCAGTGCCCGATCAGCTCGTCCTCGCGACCGACCGGGCAGCTCGCCTCGAGCACGGCTCCGGGCCCGTCGAGCAACAGGTTGGGCCCGGTCAGGCGCCGCGATTCGCGCCATAGGACCCGGGGCGCCGCCACGGCCATGGCGGCTTCTAGTCGGCTTCCTCGGGGTCGCGGGCGAGGCGCACGCCCCGTTCGTCGCGGATCACGGCCGCACCCTCGGGCAGCTGGCCGAAGTCCTCGAGCGGCGGCAGCTCGTCCGGCGGCACCGGCGCCACCGACTCGACGGGCGCCGAGGCCGGTGCGACCGACGGGTCCCGCCCGAAATAGATGATCTGCTTCCAGCAGCGGGTGACGTTGTCGGCGAAGACGAGCACGAGGTCGTTGGGCTCGGCCGCATCCAGGATCGCCTGCACCGCCTCCTGCTCGTCCGGGATGATCGTGATCTGGTCCGGTCGCACGCCGTTGGCGAGCAGCCCGGCCTCGATCAGCTTCGGCACCTCCTCGGGCTTGCGGCCGCGCGGATTGTCGTCGCGCTTGACGATGTAGCGGTCGAACCCGGCCGCGGCGGCGATCTTCGCGACCTCGGCGATGTCCTCGTCGCGCCGGTCGCCGGGCATGGTCAGCGCCACGAGCCGGCGGCCGCGCACCGGCGTGCGCTCGACCAGCTGGCACATGGCCCGCACCGCCGCCGGGTTGTGGCCGTAGTCGAGGATCACCTTGAACGGGTGCTCGTTGAACACGTTCATCCGGCCCGGCGCCTGGAAGAACGAGGTGTCGAAGGTGCGCAGCCCGTGTCGGATGTCCTCGAGCTTCTTGCCCAGGCTGTAGGCGACCGCGGTCGCCACCATCGCGTTCTGCACATTGTGCAGCGCCCGGCCCTCCATGGTCGCCGGGATCAGGTGGGTCCAGAGCAGCGGGATGTGGCGGCCATTGTCGTAGAGGACGATCTGCTGGCCGTTGAGCCCCTCCTCCAGCACCACGGCCCTGGCGCCGGCCCTGATGTGCTCGCGGACCAGCGGATGGCGTGGGTTCATCGTCACGTAGCACAGATGCTTGGCCGTGGTGTAGTCGGCCATCCTCAGGCACAGCTCGTCGTCGGCGTTGAGCACCGCCGTGTCGGTCGCGACCTCGACCACGATCCGCTTCACCTCGGCCAGCTGCTCGAGCGTGTCGATGCCGCCGAGTCCGAGATGGTCCCCCTGGACGTTGATCACCGCACCCACGTCGCAGGCGCGGTAGGCCATGCCGCGGCGCACGAGACCGCCGCGCGCCGTCTCGAGCACGGCGGCGTCGACCGTCGGGTCGTGCAGGATCATCTGCGCCGCGACCGGCCCGGTCATGTCGCCCTTCACCGTCAGGTCGCCGTCGATGTAGACGCCGTCGGTGCTGGCCAGCCCGACACGGTGGCCGGCGAGCTTCATGATGTGCGCCACCATGCGCGAGGTGGTGGTCTTGCCGTTGGTGCCGGTGATGGCACAGATCGGGATCGTCGACTGGCTGCCCGGCGGGAACAGCATGTCGAGCACCGGGCCGGCGGGATCGCGTGGCGTGCCTTCGCTGGGCGCCACGTGCATGCGGAAGCCCGGGGCCGCGTTGACCTCGCAGATGCCGCCGCCGACATCCTTGTAGGACTGGGTGATGTCGGGGGTCAGGAAGTCGACCCCGCCGACGTCCAGACCGATGGCGCGGATGGCGCGGACCGCCATCTGCCGGTTGTCCGGGTGGATCACGTCGGTGACGTCGATCGCCGTGCCGCCGGTCGACAGGTTGGCGGTGGCGCGCAGGAACACGATCTCGCCCTCGGGCGGCGCCGTCGCCTCGGTGTAGCCCTTCTTGGCCATCATCCGCTCGGCCTGCTCGTCGAGCTCCAGCCGCGTGAGCACCTTCTCGTGGCCGACGCCGCGCCGCGGATCCTGATTCACGATCTCGATCAGCTCGGCGATGGTGTGGCGGCCGTCGCCGACGACATGGCCCGGCATGCGCTTGGAGGCGGCGATCAGCTCGCCGTTGACGACCAGCAGCCGGTGGTCGAGCCCGTCGAGAAAGCTCTCGATCAGCACCGCCCGGCTGTGCTCGCGCGCGGTCGCGAAGGCGACCCGCACCTGGTCGTCCTCGGTCAAGCGGATGCTGACGCCGCGGCCGTGATTGGCGTTGAGCGGCTTGACCACCACCGGATAGCCGATCCGCCGCGCCGCCGACACGGCGTCCTCCACGTCATAGATCATGCGCTGGCGCGGCACCGGCAGGCCGAGATCGCCCAGGAGCCTGACCGTCTCCTCCTTGTCGGAGGCGAGCTCGACCGCGATGTGCGGCGTCGAGCTGGTGATCGTCGCCTGGATCCGCTCCTGGAAGCGGCCATGGCCGAGCTGGATCAGGCTTTGCCCGTTGAGGCGCAGCCAGGGGATGCCGCGCTGCTCGGCGGCGGCGACCAGCGAGGCCGTGCTCGGGCCCAGCGCCTTGCTCTGGGCGAAGCGGATGAACCGGTCGCGGCGGCGGGCGAAGTCGAAATGCTCGGCGTCGAATTCCCCGGGCTGCAGCTCGCGCGGGAGGAGCGAATGGAGGAGCTGCTCCGCGAGCTGTCCGGCCTCCAGCCCGACCTCCGACTGCTCGTACTCGTAGACGACGAAGTACTCGCCGGGATTGCCCGTGCCCCGTGTCTTGCCGAAGGACACCGGCGTGCCGGCGACGTTCTGCAGCTCGATCGCGACATGCTCGAGCACGTGGCCGAGCCAGGTTCCTTCATCCTCGTCGAGCCGCCGCACGAATCCACCGGGCTCGTTGTACGAGCAGCCATGCTGCCTGAGGCCGGGCAGCGTCTCCAGGAGCCGGTCGACGAAGCCCTGGCCGAGACGCCTGGTGGGCCAGTCCTCGAGCTCGCCGAGATCCAAGGTCAGCCGGATGACCGGGAACAGGGCGTAGATGTTGGGACCGACATAGACCTGCGAGTTCAGGATCTTCATGGCGATCTCCCCGTGTCCCCCTGCGAGGAGCAAATCGCCCTTGCGGCCAATGTGCAACCGGAATCCCGCAGCCGGGCCACCATCCGCGACCTGACCCCCGGTGGCGATCCACTCGGGCATGGGAACCCCCGGTTGATCTTCTGTCGGTCATTTTGTCAATTGCTATTCCGTGAGAACTGGTGACTGATCAGCGATGGCAGATAGGTGCGCCGTCGGGGTCTGCTTCGGCGTGCTTCGAATTCTAATGTATGAGCTCATGCTCACTATGGCCGATAGTCGGGGCATTCGCCCGCGGGTATGATTAGTCATGCGCATCTTCTCGTCGTTCCTATTCTTGTCGATATTGATCTTCCCGGCTCTATTTTGCTCTCTGCCGTCCGCCCTGGCGCGGCCGAATTTCGTTCTCGTGCTGACCGATGACATGGAGGTCGCGCCGGTCGGCTACATGTATCGCACCAAGAGCCTGATCCGTGCTCAAGGCGCCGAATTCCAGCGTGCCTATGCGGCCTCGCCGCTCTGCGCTCCCGCGCGGGCAACAATTCTTACCGGACGCTATCCCCAGAACACAGGCGTCCGTCGAAACAGTCACAAGGCCTATTACGAGCAGGGCAATCCGGCGCGATCGCTGCCGGTCTGGCTGCACGGCGCGGGATATCGAACGGCGCTGATCGGCAAATACATGAACGGATATCCTGCACCCGACACGCTTCCCTATATCCCACCTGGATGGGACGTGTGGTCCGTGCGCCATCGCGCTCAGCCTGACTATGATGGGCAGTATAATTACTGGCTGAACGAGAACGGCAAGTCCGTCTACTATGGCAACAGGCCCGAGCACTATGCGACGGATGTCTATCGCAAGAAGGCCGTGGCGTTCATCAGGGAGACAGTGACCCAGGACGCACCGTTCTTTCTCGAGCTCGCGGTGCACGCGCCACATACGCCGTTCGTCCCGGCCAGGCGGCACGCGTCACAGTTCCCGACCGCGAGGGCGCCGCGTCCGGCTTCGTTCAACGAAGCCGACGTCTCGGACAAGCCGGCCTATATTCGCGACCTGCGCCGGCTCGATCCGGCGGCGGTTGCGACCATCGACGCCGGATTTCGCAATCGCCTGCGGATGCTCAAGGCGGTGGACGAGGCGATCAAGGCGATCGTGGACGCGCTGGCGACGGCCGGGCAGCTCGACAACACCTACATCCTGTTCGCCTCGGACCACGGCTGGGCCATGGGCCCGCATCGTATCCCCGGCGCCAAGGCGGCGCCGTACGAGGAGGTGGTCCGCGTACCGCTGTTCATCCGCGGGCCGGGCATCGCCGCGGGCCTCAAGCTCGATCATCTGGTCAGCAGCGCGGATATTGCGCCGACGATCCTCGAGCTGGCCGGCATACCGGTCCCGGCGGAGATCGATGGGCGGTCGCTCGTGCCGCTGCTCGGCACAGGGCGGCCCGCGCCCGACATGTGGCGCCAGACCCTGGGGATTGGCTTCCAGGAAGGCGACGATGCCTTTCACGTGCCGACATGGCAGGGGATTCGCACGCGGCGCTACACCTATGTCGAGTATCCCGGAACGGGCGAGCGGGAGCTCTATGACAACCTGCTCGATCCCCACCAGACCGCAAACATCGCCGTCACCGCTGACCAGGCTCTGATCGCGCGCTTCTCGGAACGCAGTCGGCTCCTGGCCGCCTGCGCGCAGACAACCTGTCGAGAAGCGGAAGATCTGCCGCTGCCTTGAACTGCGGGGATTGGAGCAATGGTGATGCAGTGGACCGGAAGACGGCGCTCGGCCCTGGGGCTGGGGCTGGGCGGCATCGCCGCGGCGAGCCTTGTGCCGGCAGGCATGGGGGCGGCCCGGGCGGCGGTGCCGGTAAGCGAGCCCGTGCAGCCCGTCGTCGCGAGCGGCAAGCGGGTGGAGCTGTTGGACTTCGCCATCCCGCCCTCGACCCGGAATTCCGCACCGAGGGCGCTGTTGAACTTCATGCACCACGCGGGCGACGGCACCGCCAGGATGTTCGCCAACGACAGCCGGGGCAAGATCTGGGAGATCGATCGCACGACCGGCGCCACGCGGCTGTTCCTCGACCTGGCCCGATGGCGGGGCAGTGCGCTCGTGCTCGGATTGCAGTTGGGCCTGCGGAGTTTCGCGTTCCATCCGAATTTCGCGCGACCGGGATGGAACGGCTATCGCCGCTTCTACACCATGAGCGTCGAGACGGTGGCCAGCCGACCGGTCGGCGTCCCGGTGTTCGCTGGCTCCTATTCGAGCAAGCATGACAGCGTGCTTGCCGAATGGATGGTGGACGCTCCCAGTCCAGGTCGCGTGCTGCGCGGCTCCCGGCGCGAGGTGCTGCGGATCGCGCAGTTCGGCAACGAGCACGGCGCCGACCAGGTCATGTTCAGGCCGGGAGAGCGGGGCCTGCTCTACATCGGCTGCGGCGACAGCAAGAACTCGCCGAACGCGTCCGACCCATACAATGTGGCGCAGAATCCGTTGAGCGCGCTCGGCAAGATCCTGCGGATCAATCCCTTGCGACAGAAGGATGGCCGAAGCTACGCGGTGCCGGTCGGCAATCCGTTCGTTGGCCGCAGCGGCTATCTGCCGGAGATCTGGGCGCTCGGCCTGCGACACCCTCAGAACTTTTGTTTCGATATGCCGACAGGGAAGATGATCCTCACCGACATCGGCCAGGCGATGATCGAGGAGGTCAATCTCGGACGACGCGGTGCCAACTATGGCTGGCCGCATCGGGAGGGCACTTTCGTCACGGAACGCAGCAACGAAGCCGCTCTCTACCCATTGCCGGTTGACGACTCGCGCCTCGGCTACACCTACCCGGTGGCGCAGTACGATCACGACGAGGGCAACAGCGCCCGCAAGGCGGCGATCACGGGCGGTTTCGTCTATCGCGGGTCTATGATCCCCGAGCTGGTGGGCGAGTATCTGCTGGGCGACATCGTCACCGGTCGGATCTTTCACGTCCCGTTGGCCGACCTGCAGCTCGGCCGCCAAACTCCACTCGAGGAGCTGACTCTTTGCCGGGGCGGGGTGCCGGTGTCACTGATGACCCTGGCCGGTGTCGGCGATCGTGTCGACCTGCGTTTCGGTCAGGACCAGCTGGGGGAGATCTACGTGTTGACCAAGCAGGACGGAACGATCCGTAGGCTGGGGCGGGTTGCCGCCTGACCGCTCTGGCCGAGCCCGTCCGCTCCGGCTAGCCTCGTGCGGGACGACGAGGGAGAGCGCGAATGAAGGTCGAGCAACGCCTGGCCGAGCTGGGCATCACGCTGCCGCAGGCGCAGTCGCCGGTGGCGAACTATGTCGGCGCGGTCCAGACCGGCAATCTCCTGTTCCTGTCCGGTCGCGGCCCGGTCGGGCCGGACGGCGCAATGAAGACCGGCCTGGTCGGCAGCGACGTCACCGTCGAGGAGGGGTATGCCCACGCCCGGCTGGTCGGGCTGCAGCTGATCGCGACCATGAAGGACGCGCTGGGCGACCTCGACCGGGTCGTGCGCGTGGTCAAGCTCCTGGGCATGGTCAACGGCGCCCCCGGCTTCGGCCAGCAGCCGGCGGTGATCAACGGCTGCTCGGACCTGCTGGTCGAGGTGTTCGGCGACCGCGGCCGCCACGCCCGCTCGGCGGTCGGCATGGGCTCCCTGCCGAACAACATCACGGTCGAGATCGAGGCGATCGTCGAGGTCAGCTGACGCTTTCGAGCAGCGCCGGCAGCTGGTCGAGCCGGTCGATCACGGCGTCGGCGCCCAGCTCACGGGCCGGCACGGCGGTGTAGCCGAAGCTGACCAGCACGCACGGTATCGCGGCGCCGCGGGCGGCCAGCAGGTCGTTGCGGCTGTCGCCCACCATGACCGCGGACGAACCGGGTGCCTCCAGCGCGGCCAGCACCGCGCGGAGATGCGCCGGATCGGGCTTGCGCACGCCCTTGATCAGGTCGCCGCCGATCACGGCGTCGAACGCGTCCATGAGGCCGAGCGCCTCGAGCAGCCCCAGCGTCGCCGCCTGCGGCTTGTTGGTGCACAGGCCGAGCCGCATGCCCGCCGCCCGCAGCTCCCGCAGGAGGGCCGTGGCCCCGGGATAGGGGACGCTGTGCCGGCAGGGCACCTCGGCATAGCGCTGCCTGAAGCGGTCATTCAGGGCGTCGACGTCCAGCTCCGCGCCGATGCGGGCGACGGCCCGCTCGATCAGCACGCGCGCGCCGTCGCCGATCATCCCGTGCACGGTGGCGAGATCCGGGGCAGCGTGGCCGTTCTCGCCGAGCACGTCGGCCAGCACGGCGTGGATGTCGGCCGCGGTGTCGATCAGCGTGCCGTCCAGATCGAAGACGATGGCGGTCGGTCGGGTATGCAGGGGACAAGCTCCGGGTTGAGCGCGAGCGCGAAATCACTAATGTCGCCGGTGGCCGAGCCGCCCGACCTTGCCCAGCGGAGACATGACAGGCATGGCCGCCGATCTATGCGTCACCGTGCTCGCCGCCGGCAAGGGCACACGGATGCGCAATCCCCTGCCCAAGGTGCTGCATCCGCTTGCCGGGCGCACGCTGCTCGAGCACGTGCTGGCGGTGGCGGGCGAGCTCATGCCGGCGCGAACGCTGCTCGTGCTGTCGGCCGGCATGGACAAGGTGGCCGAGGTCGCGAAGGGCTCGCGGCTCGATCCGACGATCGTGATCCAGGAGCCGCCGCGCGGGACCGGTCATGCGCTGCAGTGTTGTGCCGGGCACCTTCCGGCCGATGGCACCGTCCTGGTCCTGTTCGGCGACACCCCGCTGATCATGCCCGGGACGCTGCGGCGCCTGCTCGAGGCGCGCGAGGCGGCCGACGCCGCCGTCGCGGTCATGGGCATGCGGCCGGAGCGGCCGGACGGGTATGGCCGGCTCCAGATCGAGGGCGAGCGCCTGGTCGGCGTGGTCGAGGACCACGAAGCCGGCGCCGATCTCAAGGCCTCGGCGCCGTGCAATTCGGGGGTGATGGCGTTCGACGCGGCGCGGCTCGGCGCGCTGCTCGGCGAGCTGCCGCTGCATGACGCCAAGGGCGAGTACTACCTCACCGACACGGTGGCCGGGGCGGTCGGGCGCGGCTGGTCCTGCGTGCATGTCGAAGGCGCTGCCGAGGAGGGGCTCGGGGTCAATTCCCAGGCGCAGCTGGCACAGGTCCGCAGCGTGGTGCAGGACCGTCTGCGGGCCCGGCTGCTCGAGCAGGGGGTGATCCTCGAGGCGCCGGAGACGCTGCAGCTCGCCTGGGACAGCGAGATCGGCCCGGCTGCGGTGATCGAGCCCTATGTCGTGCTGGGGCCGGGGGTGCGGATCGGCGCCGGCGCCCGCATCCACAGCTTCTCCTATCTCGAGCGCTCGACCATCGCCGAGCGGGCCGAGATCGGGCCGTTCGCCCGGCTGCGGCCGGGATCCGAGATCGGCGAGGCGGCCAAGGTCGGCAATTTCGTCGAGACCAAGAACACGCGCCTCGCCCCGGGTGCCAAGGCCAGCCATCTGAGCTATCTGGGTGACAGCCGGATCGGCGCGGGGGCCAACATCGGTGCCGGCACGATCACCTGCAACTATGACGGTTTCGGCAAGTACCCGACCGAGATCGGCGCCGGCGCGTTCATCGGCTCCAACACCGCCTTGGTCGCTCCGGTCACCGTAGGCGACGGCGCCATCGTGGCGGCCGGCAGCACCATCACCGAGGCCGTGCCGGCGGACGGGTTCGCCGTCGCCCGCGCGCGGCAGGAGACGCGGGCCGGGCGCGCGGACGGCCTGCGCCGGAAATTGCGGCAGAGAAAGGAAGGTTGAGCTTTGGTCTTGTCGGCAACGCGGAACACCGGAGGATTTCCGGTCCGGCGCCTGATGGCGACTGCCCTCTTGATGCTCGGGCTCGTGTCCGGCGCCCGTGCCGACAGCCTCGGTGACGTGCGCACGGGCAATGCCGCCTTCGGCGACGGCCGCTACGAGGCGGCGGTGGATGCGTTCAGCCGCGCGATCCTGGCCGGCGACCTGAATCACGAGGCGCTGGCGATCACCTTCAACAATCGCGGCGTCGCCTACAGCGAGCTCGGCGACTATGACCGCGCCGTTTCCGACTACGGCCAGGCGCTGGCTCTGGTGCCCGGCGACGCGACGGCGATCCGCAATCTGCGCATCGCCTACATCCGCCGCGCCGCCGCCTCGGCCCGGCTCGGCGATCGTGATGCGGCCGTGGCCGACTATGACCGTGCGATCGAGCTCGAGCCGAACCATCCCCTGGCCTATCTGCGGCGCGGCCAGCTGGCGCTGGAGCGGGGCGATCGCGCCGCCGCGGTCGCGGACCTGACCCGCGCCCGCGATCTCGACCCGCAGAACACCGATGTCGCGGCCCTGCTGGCGGCTGCCGAGCGCATGCCGGCCGAGGCCGCTGCGCCCGAGCCGCCGGCCACGGACCTGTCGAGTGCCGAGCCGGCGCCCACGACCATCGAGCCGCCGCTGCAGGCGGTCGAGCCGGCGGCCGAGCCGCCCGCGCAGGTGGCGGCACCCGCGGAGCCGCCTGCGCCACCGGCTTCCGAGGAGAACGACTACTCGATCGATCCGCCGGCCGGGACCCCGCCCGCGGTCGCGACCGGCGGGTCCGACACGGCAGCGGCCAGCGGCGGGCCGGGGCGGGCCTATCAGGTGCTGGCGGACGTGAACGTCCGGCAGGGGCCGGGCAACGATTATGCCCGGATCGCCACACTGGCCGAGGGAAGCACCGCCATGGTCACCGGCGAGCGGTTGGGCTGGTTGGAGGTGCGGCTGGAGTCCGGGACCGGCTGGGTCTACGGCAAATGGCTGCGCGACCTGGGCGGGGCGGCTGCGGCTCGGCCGTGAGCGGGTCCGGCGATCACTTGCAGATCGGGCGGTAAGCTCAACCGTAGGTATATCCCATCGGCAATTTTCTCTTCATCCGCCGCCGCGTTTGGTTTAGCTTTTTCGTTAACGTGTTTGGTTAAGATCTACAGGTAGGTGCCTGCCCCTCGGGTGTCTCCGAGATCGCGGTGGGTGGTCGCGATGGGATCGGGGATGATGGGCTGCGGCAAACGGCTGGTATGGTTGCTTCTCGCCGCGGTAGCAGCGGTCCTGGCCAACCCCACACCCGGCTCGGCGCGGCAGCAGGCCTCGATCGTGGTCGATCACGAGAGTGGCGCCGTGCTGATCGCGCGCAGCGCCGACGAGTCGGTGATCCCCGCCTCGCTCACCAAGATGATGACGCTCTACCTGACCTTCCGGGCGCTCGAGGCCGGCCAGATCGACCTGTCGTCGCGGCTCAAGGTGTCCGCGCGTGCCGCCGCGATGCCGCCGACCAAGCTGGGCCTGAAGCCCGGCAGCACGATCCAGGTCGAGGACGCCATTCTCGGCCTGGTGACCCGTTCGGCGAACGATGCCGCCTCCGTGCTGGCCGAGGCGCTCGGCGGCAGCGAGGACCGCTTCGCGCTGGCGATGACCCGGGCCGCCCGCAAGCTCGGCATGACCCGCACCGTCTTCCGCAACGCCTCCGGCCTGCCCAATGGCGAGCAGCGGACGACGGCGCGTGATCTTGCGAAGCTGGCATCCCACCTGATCAGCGACTATCCGGGCTATTACCGTTACTTCTCGAGCCCGGGGTTCACCTATCGCGGGCGGAGCCATCCGAACCACAACCGGCTCCTGGGCGTCTATCCCGGCATGGACGGGCTCAAGACCGGCTACACCCGGGCGTCGGGCTTCAATCTCGCCGCCTCGGCGGTCCGGGACGGCCGGCGGCTGGTGGCGGTGGTGATCGGCGGCCGCACGGCGGGGGCGCGCGACGCGACCATGGTGGAGCTGCTCGACCGCGGCTTCGACCGCGCCCGCCGGCGTGACCCCGCGCTCGTGGCGTCGGCCGAGCCCGCGCCTCCGCCCGTGCCGAGGCCGCAGCCGAGCGGGCGCGAGATCGTGGTGGCGAGCCTCGACACCACGGCGTCCGACGCCATCGTCGCCGTGCCGTCGACCCGCCCGAGGGCGCTCGCGGCCAAGGCGACGGCCGGCGCCAAGACGAAGAAGGTGGCCAAGAAGCAGGCCGCCAAGCGCTCCGGCAAAGGCGCCTATGCCGTCCAGGTCGGCGCCTTCCGCGCGCCGGCCCAGGCCAGGAACGCGATGAAGCAGGCGCTGCGGCTGGCGCCGACGGCGCTGCGCGGCACCTCGCCGAGCGTGGCGGCGCAGAAGGTGCGCAAGCAGACCCTCTACAAGGCGATGCTCGCGGGCCTGTCGCGACCGGGCGCCGAGACGGCGTGCCGGGAGTTGAAGAAGCGCAAGCAGGACTGCATGGTGCTCCGCGTGGCGCCGCTGAAGGTGGCGGGCAGCTGAGGCGAGGGCAACCGGTCCCGCCTGCGGCTGTCCCGACCGCTCCCGGCATCGCTCGCCGGCAGGCGGCGCCGTGCGATGTCGGCCGGCCGGAAGTTGCAGCACGAGCTCGCCCCGGCGGCCCTGGGGGAGCCGTCGCCATGGACAGCAGGCTGCAGGTCCATTTCCACGGGATGGAGACGTCGGTCGCGCTCGAGGACCGCATCCGCGAGCGTTTCGAGCAGCTCGCGCGCCGCTGCCCCAGCCTGACGCTCTGCCGGGTGACGGTCGAGAAGGAGAGCCGCAATCACCGCACCGGCAACCAGTTCCGGGTCGGGCTCCTGCTGCATCGGCGGGGACGCGACATCGTCGCCGGCAAGGGCAGCGGCAAGGATCAGGCGCACGCCGACGTCTATGCCGCCCTGCGCGACAGCTTCGACTCCGCCGAGCGGCAGCTGGAAGAATACGAGCGCTGAGTGCCCGGCATGCCCGAGCTGACGGGCGCCGTCCTGATCACCGGGGCGGCGCGTCGCCTGGGTGCCGTCATGGCGCGGGCGGTGGCGCGGGACGGCTTCGACGTCGCGATCCACTGCCACAGCTCGGTGACCGACGCCCATGCGCTGGCGCGCGAGATCGAGGCGCTCGGCCGGCGCGCCGCGGTGATCGTCGCCGACCTGGAGCGCGAGATCGAGGCGGAGCGCGTGGTCGGCGAGGCGCGCCGCGCGCTCGGGCCGCTCGCCGTCCTGGTCAACAACGCTTCCACCTTCCAGCTCGACCGTCTCGCCAGCGCCGACCGGGCGTCCTGGGACCGGCACCTCGAGACCAATCTGCGCGCCCCGATCGTCCTCAGCCAGGGCTTCGTCGCGCAGCTCGGTCCGGCCGGCCGCGGCCTGATCGTCAACATCCTCGACCAGCGGGTCGGCAACCTGACCCCGAACTTCCTGTCCTACAGCATCGCCAAGATGGGGCTCTGGGCGGCGACCCAGGTGCTCGCGCGCGAGCTGGCGCCGAGGGTGCGCGTCAACGGCATCGGCCCCGGCCCCGTGCTGCCGGCGCCGGGCACGTCGCGCGAGCGCTTCGACGAGCTGGTCCGGGCGACGCCGCTCGGGATCGCGACCACGCCGGAGCAGATCGCCGACGCGCTGCGGTTCATCATCGCGAGCCCGACCATGACCGGGCAGCTGATCACGCTGGACAGCGGCCAGCAGCTCGGCTGGCTGACCCCGACCGCACCGCAGCTCGACTGAGCGGCGGCCCCAGCGGCTGACGAAGGTCACGGGCTCGACGGACCGCTCGATCATGCGGGATCCTTCCTGTAGCCTCGGCGGCCTCACTGGCGCGACGGGATTGGCCTGCCCAGATCAGGCGGGACGGCCCGGGAGATCGTGATGCAGGATTGGCTGGTACCGCTGGACCGGATCATGGCCAGCCTGGAGCAGGAGCCCGAAGGCAAGCGCTTCACCTACCCGATCCGCCACGGCAGCATGCGGGTCGGGGTTTATGCGCCGCGAGGCCGGGACCCGCAGTCGCCGCACGAGCAGGACGAGATCTACATCGTGATCTCGGGCCGCGGCACCTTCGTCAAGGCGGACGAGCGCCGGCCGTTCGGCCCGGGCGACGTGATCTTCGTCGAGGCCGGGATCGAGCATCGCTTCGAGGGGTTCGGCGACGACTTCGCCACCTGGGTCGTGTTCTGGGGCCCCAAGGGCGGGGAGGCCGCGTGAGCGCGAGCTCGCGGGCGCCGGGGCAGGGGCGGACGCTGCCCTCGCCGCTCTGGCTCGTGGACCGGCTGCTCTACCGGGACGGGCTGATCCTGATCGTCGACAAGCCCGCCGGCGTCCCGGTCCATGCCGGCCCGGGCGGCGGCGTCAATCTCGAGCACTATTTCGAGGCGCTGCGCTTCGGCCTGCCCCGGCCGCCGGCCCTCGCGCATCGGCTCGACCGCGACACCAGCGGCTGCCTCGTGCTCGGCCGGCACCGCAAGGCGCTGGCGCGGGTCGGCCGGCTGTTCCAGCAGGGCCTGGTCGAGAAGGTCTACTGGGCGATCGTGAACGGCCGCCCGCCCGGGCCGGAGGGCAGCGTCGAGCTGGCGCTGCGCAAGCGTTCGGAGGTGCGCGGCTGGTGGATGGAGGCGGACCCCGCGGGCCAGCCCGCCCGCACCGACTACCGCGTCCTGGGCGAGGGGAACGGCCTGACCTGGCTGGAATGCCGCCCGCGCACCGGCCGGACGCACCAGATCCGGGTCCACTGCGCCAGCCTCGGCTGCCCGGTGCTGGGCGACCCGATCTACGGCGAGCGCGGTCCGGCGCCGCTGCCGCCGCTGCATCTGCACGCCCGGTCGATCGCGCTGCCGCTCTATCCGTCGCGAGATCCGGTCACGGCCGCGTCACCGCCACCGGCGCACATGCTGGAGGCGCTGCGCGGTTGCGGCTATGTGGAAGCGGCGCCGGCCGAGGAACACCGGGCCGCAGCCCGAAGCGGGGAGTGACGCATGTTCAGCCTGATCGTCAGCCTGATCGTCGCCGGCATCGCCGGTTGGCTCGCCGGCAACATCATGAAGACGCAGCCGCTGCAGCTCGGCGGCAGCCCGATCCTGGGCAACATCGTGCTCGGCCTGATCGGCGGGTTCGTCGGCCGGGCGATGCTGTGGGTGATCGGCTTCGGCGCGGGTGGCCTGATCGGTGGCCTGATCGCCGCGGTGCTCGGCGCGATCGTCGTGATCTACGTCGTGGACTACCTGCAGAAGCAGAAGCGCTGATTCTTCCACCGGGCGGGCCGCCCGGCCCGCCCCCGGCGCGGTCAGCTGACCTTCTGGTCGTGGTTGGTCGTGGTGGTCACGACCGGCGTCGTCTCGTCCTCGTCCTTCAGACCCGCCTTGAAGCTCTTGATGCCCTTGGCGACGTCACCCATGAGGCGCGGGATCTTCCCGGCACCGAACAGAATGACGACGATCAAGAGGACGATGATCCAGTGCCACGCGCTCGTGAAACCCATTGGTGCTCTCCGTAACGGCCCGCCCCTATCTAGTGCGCCCGCGCCACCGTGCCAACAGCGGGCGGGCACCTACTTGCGCACGATCCCGAGCGCGCTGCCGCTGACCAGTGTCGCGACGTCGGCGAGCACGGCGGCCAAGCTCGGCCCGCCGGGCGCCGCGAGATAGCGCGGCTCCCACATCGGCTTGAACTTCTCCTTGTACCGGCGCAGGCCCTCGAAATTGTACAGCCGCTCGCCATGGGTGAACAGCAGCGCGCCCAGCCGGGTCCACAAGGGCGCCAGCTGCCGGTCCTGCAGGCCGGACAGGGGCGCCATGCCGAGGTCGAACCGGCCATAGCCCTCGGCCTTGCCCCACAGCATGATCTGGACGAACAGATAGTCCATGACGTCGCGCACGGCCTTGCCGTTGAAGCGCATCAGATCGATCGACAGCTCGTGGCGGTCGGCGGTGACCCACAGATTGGCGAAGGCCACCAGCTCCCCATCCTTGCGGACGGTCGCGATCGGGAACTGGCACAGATAGCCGGGGTCGAACCGGCCGAGCGAGAAGCCCTTCTCCTGCGCCGACTTGCCCTCGAGCCAGCCGTCCGACACCGCCTCGAGCTCGGGCATCAGCGCCTCGACCCGCTCCGGCGGCTCGACGGCGAACACGGCACCGTCGCGCTCGGCCCGGCGCACCGACTGACGCAGCCCCGACCGTTCGGGGCCCTCCAGGCCGAACCCGCCCAGCGGCACGAAGGCCTGCTCGCCCAGCTTGAGGAAGGTCAGCCCCAGCTCGACCAGGTCCGGCAGGTCCTCGGGCCCGACCTCGTAGAACACCGTCCGGCCGCCCCAGACGTCGCACAGCTCGCGAAAGTGCCAGAGCAGCTCCAGACGCTCGGCACGAAGGCCGATCGGGCCGCCCATCGCCACCCAGCTGCGGCCCTGGACGCCGTACATGATGAAGCTGCGGCCGCTCTCGCTGAACAGGAAGCGCTTGTCACCGAGGAAGGCGAGCCCGGCGTTGGAGGACGGACGCTCGGCCCCGGTCAGCGCAGCGCGGACCCGCGGCCCTGCTTCCTCGCCCTCGGCCGGATGGGCACCGGCGGGTGCGGCGAAGTGCAGGAGCTGCATGCCGCCGAGCAGGACGGCCGCGATCATCACGCCGGCGGTCGCCCGCAGGAAGCGCGGCGCGTCCGCCTCGGCCAGGAACTGCCACCAGAGATCGTGCGTGTATTCGACATGGCGGTAGCAGAAGAACCCCAGCCAGGTGGTGCCCACCAGCACCGCCAGGATCGCGACCATCCAGGGTGCGGAGAAGCGCTGGGCCAGACGCGTGCTGCGGCGGTAGAACGCCCGCCGCGACGGCAGCAGCACGCCGAGCACGACGGCGAGGTAGAGCGCCTCCTCCCAATCGCCGCCCTTGACCAGCGAG
>JBFWWD010000074.1:0-22189 GCA_050246385.1 Geminicoccaceae bacterium | reverse complement strand
GGCCGCCGTTCCGCGCCAGCATCCGGGCCGACGGCTAGCAGCTCGAGCTCGACGCGATCCAGGTGGCGGTGGGCAACGGCCGCTACCATGGCGGCGGGATCGTGGTGCACGAGGCGGCGGCGATCGACGACCGCCTGCTGCACCTCTACGTGCTCGAGCCGACCAGCGTGCCGCGGCTGCTCGGCAAGCTGCCCTGGCTGCTCAAAGGCAAGCATCGCGCCATGGGCGTGCAGACCCTGGCGGCCACGGACATCCACATCGACACCGGCAGGCGCCTGCCGGTCAACACGGACGGCGAGCTGACCACCTGGACGCCCGTCCAGCTCAGCGTGATCCCGGAAGCGGTCGAGGTGTGCGTTCCGGCGTGACGCTAGAGCGTTTCCGCGCTGAGCGGAAACGCTCTGCCTCAAGTAGGCCAAGGGCCGATAGGCCCCAGGAATGCTGGAGTGTGCTCGGTCGAGCACACTCCAGGGCGCCACGCCGGAGGCGAGAAGATCAGGGATTGATCTCGGTGATCTTGGCACCCTCGATGGTGGCGCCGGCCATGATGCCCGACTGACCCCAGGTCGCGACCACCACCGGCTTCTGCAGGGTCGAGCTGGTCAAGGCCGCGTTGGCGCCGAAGTCCGCGGCGACGGCCGAGGCCGCCACGCCGCCCTGGAAGCCCTTGGTCTCGCGGAAGGTCTTGAGCGCCTCCTCCGTGTTGAAGAAGTAGGCCTGCGAGAACTCCTGCACGCCGGCCTGCAAGCCGAACGAGCCGCCGGCGATGTTGTAGTAGCCGACCGGCCGGCCGTGCTCGAACATCGTGCCGTTGCCGCCCTGGCCGCCGATGACCAGACCCGCCTTCAGAATGTCGGGAAACACCAAGATGGCCTTGGCCCGCTCGCCCAGCTGCCGGGTCGCCGGGTTCTTGGCATAGAGATCGTTGAGCGCCATCTCGGAGCGGGCGGCAAGATCGGACTTGCTGCTGCCCCCCTTGGACGTCGAGGCGGAAACCGGACCCTCCTCGTTGCTGCAGCCGGCCAAGCCCAGCGCCAGCATGCCGGCAACAAGCGCCAAGCGGCGCGACGTGGAGATCATCGATTTCCTCCCACCCTATTACGGGGCATGAAAACACAGGCGCGACTGTAGGACCCTGGTCATGCGAGGGTCAAGTGCTCCACCCCCACATGACCGGTCAATGCTGGGCTAGGCGTGTCCCGCCGGTTCCACCGACTTCAGCAGGCTGCGCAGGACATACTGCAGGATGCCGCCGTTCTTGTAGTAGTCGACCTCGTCCAAGGTATCGACGCGGCACAGCACGGGGATCTCCTTCACCGTGCCGTCGCTCCTGGTGATGCGGCAGGTGAGATCCATGCGCGGGCGCAGGCCGGCATCGAGACCGAGCACGTCGATGGTCTCGCTGCCGTCCAGGCCCACGCTCCTGCGGTCCATGCCGTCCTTGAACACCAGGGGCAGCACGCCCATGCCGACCAGGTTGGAGCGGTGGATGCGCTCGAAGCTCTCGGCGAGCACCGCCTTGACGCCCAGCAGGTTGGTGCCCTTGGCCGCCCAGTCGCGCGACGAGCCGGTGCCGTACTCCTTGCCGCCGACCACGACCAGCGGCACGCCGTCCTTCTTGTACTCCATGGCGGCGTCGTAGATTGACATCTCGGCCCCGTCGGGCCAGTGCCTGGTCAGCCCGCCCTCCTTGCCGCCGAGCATCTCGTTCTTGATCCGGATGTTGGCGAAGGTGCCGCGCATCATCACGTCGTGGCTGCCGCGCCGGGCGCCATACTGGTTGAAGTCCTTCTGCTCGACGCCGCGACCCATCAGATACCTCGCCGCCGGGCTGGTCTTGGCGATGCCGCCGGCCGGGCTGATGTGGTCGGTGGTGATCGAATCGCCGAGCAGCGCCAGGATCCGCGCACCCTTGATGTCGGGCACCGCGGTCGCCGGCTCGCGCTTCATGCCGGCGAAGTAGGGCGGCAGCTGGATGTAGGTGCTGCCGTCGTCCCAGCTGTAGGTCATGGCGGCACTGTCGGCGCCGATCCGGGCCCAATGCTCGTCGCCGGCGAACACGTCGGCATAGGAGCCCTTGAAGCCCTCGGCGGTGACCGCCTTCTGGACGGTGGCGTCCACCTCCTGCGGCGTCGGCCAGATGTCCTTCAGGAACACCGGCTTGCCGTCCCTGCCGACGCCGACCGGCTGGCTGGTGATGTCGGTCAGCATCGAGCCGGCCAGCGCATAGGCGACGACCAGAGGCGGCGAGGCTAGGTAGTTCGCCTTCACCTGGGCGTGGACGCGGCCCTCGAAGTTGCGGTTGCCCGAGAGCACGGCCGCGACCACCAGCTTGCCTTCCGTGACCGCGTCGCCGATCGCGTCGGGCAGCGGGCCGGAATTGCCGATGCAGGTGGTGCAGCCATAGCCGACCAGGTCGAAGCCGATCTCGTCGAGCGAGCGCTGCAGATCGGCCTTGGCGAGATAGTCGGTCACCACGCGCGAGCCCGGGGCGAGCGAGGTCTTCACCCACGGCTTGCGGGTCAGGCCCTTCTCGGCGGCCTTCTTCGCCACCAGGCCGGCCGCGATCATCACGCCGGGATTGCTGGTGTTGGTGCAGCTCGTGATCGCCGCGATCACCACGTCGCCGTGGGTGAGATCGTGGTCCATCCCCTTCACGGGGACCTTGGCGTCCCTCGGGCTGTCGCCGGCGAGCGTGGCGAGACTCTCCTCGAAGCCCTGCTTGGCCGCCTTGAGCGCCACGCGGTCCTGCGGGCGCTTGGGGCCGGCGAGCGAGGGCTCGACCGTGGCGAGGTCGAGCTCGAGCGTGTCGGTGAACAAGGGGTCGGCCACGCCGTCGTGGCGCCACATGCCCTGCGCCTTGGCGTAGGCCTCGACCAGCGCCACCCGCTCGGGCGAGCGGCCGGTGAGCCGGAGATAGTCGAGCGTGACCGCGTCGATCGGGAAGAAGCCGCAGGTGGCGCCGTATTCGGGCGCCATGTTGCCGATGGTGGCGCGGTCGGCCAGCGGCAGCTTGCCGACGCCGGGGCCGTAGAACTCGACGAACTTGCCGACCACGCCCTTCCTGCGCAGCATCTGGGTCACGGTGAGCACGAGGTCGGTCGCCGTCGAGCCTTCGGGCAATGACCCGGTGAGCTTGAAGCCCACCACCTCGGGGATCAGCATCGAGACCGGCTGGCCCAGCATCGCCGCCTCGGCCTCGATGCCGCCCACGCCCCACCCCAGCACGGCGAGGCCGTTGACCATGGTGGTGTGACTGTCGGTACCGACCAGCGTGTCGGGATAGGCGACCTCCTTGTTGCCCTCCCTGGCGGTCCAGACGACCTGGGACAGATATTCCAGGTTCACCTGATGGCAGATGCCCGTGCCCGGCGGGACGACACGGAAATTGTCGAACGCCTTGGAGCCCCAGCGCAGGAAGGCGTAGCGTTCCTGGTTGCGTTCGTACTCGAGCTCGACATTGCGTGCGAACGCGATGCTGGAGGCGAACGAATCGACCTGGACCGAGTGGTCGATCACGAGGTCGACCGGGACCAGCGGGTTGATCTTCCGCGGGTCGCCGCCCAGTGCCACCATGGCGTCGCGCATCGCCGCCAGATCGACCACCGCGGGGACGCCGGTGAAATCCTGCATCAGCACGCGCGCGGGCCGGTAGGCGATCTCCTGCTCGGAGGTGCGCGCGTCGAGCCAGGCGCGCATCGCCTTGAGATGCTCGACGGTGACGCTGCGACCATCCTCGAAGCGGAGCAGGTTCTCGAGCAGGACCTTGAGCGAGAAGGGCAGGCGCGACAGATCGCCCAATGTCTTCTCGGCCTCCGGGATCGCGAAATAGTCGTAGGCGAGGTCGCCGACCGTCAGCGTGCGACGAACCTGCAGCGTGTCGTGACCAGTTACGGGCAACGGAGCTCTCCTGAGGATGCTTCGACGATGCCGCGCAGCGGGGAGCGCCCCGATCTCGCGGAGGTGAGTCAGCTATAGTCTCCAGCCGATCATGCCGCAAACGCGGCGGATCGGCGCGGCGACCGCTTGCCGACCGCAAAGCCGCCGGCCACCTCCCTCGAAACCATTCTCGGGGAACGCGTGTGGAGCTCTCAGCCTATCTCGGCCTGTTCGTGAGCGCGGTCACCTCGGCCACGTTCCTGCCGGGCACCTCCGAGATCCTGATGCTCGGCCTGCTCGCCAAGGGCTTCGAGCTCTGGCCGCTCTGGCTGGTCGCCACCACCGGCAATGTCGCCGGCTCCGCCCTCAACTGGTGGCTCGGCCGCTTCGCCCTGCGCTTTCGCGACCGGCGCTGGTTCCCGATCGGCGACGGCACGCTCGAGCGCGCCGAGGGCTGGTATCGACGCTGGGGGAGACCCTCGCTGCTGTTCGCCTGGCTGCCCGGAGTCGGCGACGCCTTCACGGTGGCGGCGGGCATCATGCGCGTGCCGATCCTCACCTTCCTGGTCATGGTGACGATCGCCAAGGGTGCTCGCTACGCCGCCATCCTGGGCGCCGGCCATGGGCTGGACATCGCCAGCTGGTTCTAATCCTCGCTGACGAAGGGACAAGGAATTCCTCGCCAATTCCAGGAAACTTGTCCCTGGTCGTATCGCCCCAGTGGAGAAACGCTGCTATTGCGATCGAAACGCAATGAGGAGCACTCGATGTCCGATGGCCATGATCGGCGGACGATGGTCGGTGGCGCGCTGGCGGCCGGCCTGGTCGCGTTGACGGCGGGAGACGCGGGGGCGACGGCAAGGTCGCTGCGCGCCCGGGTGCAGGCGGTCCTGGACCAGCATCTGGCCGCGCGCCGCAAGCCCGAAGGCATCACCTGCATCTCGGCCCATGTCAGCCGCTCGGCCGACGATCCGGGAATCTCCCTCGTCACCGGCACCACCGACCGCTCCGGGCGCGAGCCGATCAGCGCCCGGACGCTGTTCGAGGTGGGCAGCAACACCAAGGCCTTCACCTCCGCCCTGCTCATGAAGCTGGAGGCGGCAGGCAAGCTCGACATCGACCAGACGCTGGGCGACTGGCTGCCGCAGTATCCGGCCTGGAAACATGTGAAGATCCGCCGCCTGCTCAACATGACCAGCGGCATCCCGACCTATAGCGAGGCGCCGCGCTTCATGCGGGCGCAGGCCGAGAACAAATTCCGGCACTTCACCGAGGAGGAGCTGGTCGCCTACGCCTATCCGCGCCCGGGCAACCATCTGCCGGTCAGCGAGGGCTATTTCTATTCCAACACCAACTACGTCCTCGCCGGAATGATCGCGGCCAAGGCCGGCAAGGAACCTTACGACCGGCAGCTCAGGCGGCTGATCTTCAAGCCGTTGCGGATGACGGAGAGCTACTACGACGCCTGGAAGCTGCCGAAAGACGTCATCGAGCGCATGGCGAGCGGCTACTTCCTCAATCCCGCCTGCGGCGAGTACCGGCCCGACTGCTCGGTGGGGCCACTCCAGCCGCTGGACGGACAGAACATGCGCCGCGCGGACGTGAGCTGGACCGGACCGGCCGGCGGCATCGTCTCGACCCCGCGCGACCTGACGCGGTGGGTGCGCGGCCTGTTCGGCGGTCATGTGGTGCCGCGGGCGCAGCTCGCGCAGATGAAGAAGCTCGTTTCTGTCAGGACCGGCAAGCCGATCGCCCATGCGACGGCCGCCGACCCCCAGGGCTTCGGCCTGGGGGTGGCGCAGCTCTACCAGCCCGGCACCGGGCCGTTGTGGTTCTACGAAGGAATGACGCTCGGCTATCGCGGTGTGTTTGCCTACTACCCCAAGACCGACGTGGTCCTGGCGGTCGCCCTCAACTCCCAGCCGCCCGAGGGTACCGACGCGATCGGGGCCTTGTTCGGAAGCCTCTACGCGGCCGTGATGCAATAGAGACGAGTGGAGGCGCCGAAAGCGCCTCCACCGACCGCTCACCGTGTCGCGATCAGCTTGTCGAGCTCGGAGTTGAGCTTGTTCAGCTTCTTCTTCTGGGCGTTTGTCAGCTTCTTCTTGAGCAGGTTCTTCTTTTCGTACGGGTCCTTCTTCAGATCGAAGAACTCGCGCGCCGGCCATTTCAGGTCGGCCACCCGCTCGATCAGCTTGTAGCGCGGATCACGGATCGCATATTCGGTCTTCTCGTTCCACAGGAGGTCGAACTTCTCCGCGAAGGCATAGGGCCGGATCGCGGCCCCGCTGCTGTTGTCGATGTAGCGGAGGAAGCTGACGCCATCGATCTTGCGCCCGGCGAGGACCGTCGCGGGATCGATGCCGGCGAGCTGCAGGACCGTCGGGTAGATGTCGACGGTGTTGACGAGCTGGGTGAGCTTGCGGCCGGGCTTCTTGAGTCCCGAGCCCGCCACGATCATTGGCACCCGCACGCCCTGCTCGTAGACGCGAAGCTTGGCGTGATCGGGGCTGTAGGGTGAGGCTGTCACCTCGTTCGGGGTGCCGTTGTCGCCGAGGAAGATCACGGTGGTGGTGGCGAGGTCGACCGACTTGAGCAGGCGGCCGATCTCGGTGTCCATCGCCTCGATCATCGCCTCATAGTAGGAGCGGCGCAGCGCCTTGCTGGTGCCGGTCGCCGGCAGGCTGTCGCGCGTGTGCAGGTCGTTGGGCGGCTTCTGGTACGGCGAATGCGGCGCGCTCAGCGCCAGCCAGATGAAGAAGGGCTGGCCGGCGGTCTTCGCGGCGCTCATCGCCGCCAGGGCGTCGTTGACCTCGTCGGTGGTGGCGTAGGTGTGCTCGTGGGGATTGACCTCGACGCCGTCGACGCCCTAGGGCCAGTCGACATAGACGGGCAGAAGCGCGAGGTCGGGCAGCGGCCCGGAGACGTGGGGCCAGCCGTGGATGCGCGGATCGTCGATGCCGCGGCTCAGAAGCCACTAGCCGACATGGGCCAGATAGTAGTTCCTGCCGGATGCGGCGAACGCCTCGGGCAGCGAGAACTCGTCCGCCGAGAGCACCGGTGGCGGCGAACTCAGGTCCTGCGGCACCGGCTTGCCGATGCCGGTCCGGAATGCGTAGCGCCCGGTGAAGATCGTCGCCCGCGACGGTGAGCAACTCGGCTCCGCCCAGGCGTTGCGGAAGATGATCCCCTGCTTCGACAGCGCCGCGAGGTTCGGCGTTTTCGGGGCGAGCGGCTTGGTCGTCCGCCGGTCGGCGGCCGGATAGTACTCGGTGACGTCGATGCCGTAATCGTCGGCCAGGATCAGCAGGACATTGCGGGGGGCCGCCGATAGTGGCGCCGCGACAACAGTTCCCGCCAAAAAGAGAAGTGCGGTCAAGATTATTCGCATGTGTCACGCCCAAGTTGATTTTTCTTAGCTTCCTCATTCTATCAGATTCATGACGTTCCGCCAAATTAACAGCAATTAATCAATACTTGGTTGATGTCACCCTGCCACGCTCAGCCTGAGGTTCTGCATGCGCCGCTCGGTGAGCTGCGCCCGGATGCGCAGGATCAGGACCGTGATGAAGTAGAGGTGATAGACCAGCACCATCGTCAGCAGCGGCCAGAGCATCGACGGGGCGAGATGCGGCCCGTCCAAGCGGACGATGCTCGCCGGCTGGTGCAGGGTGTTCCACCAGTCGACCGAGAACTTGATGATCGGCAGGTTGACCACGCCGACCAGGGCCAGGATCGAGGCCGCCCGGGCACCGCGTGCCGGGTCCTCGAACGCGTCGTGCAGCGCGATGTAGCCGAGATAGAGGAAGAACAGGATCAGCACCGAGGTCAGCCGCGCGTCCCACACCCACCAGGTGCCCCACATCGGCTTGCCCCAGATCGATCCCGTGACCAGCGCGATCGCGGTGAACACGGCACCGATCGGCGCCGCCGCGCGAGCCGCCACCTCGGCCAGCGGGTGGCGCCAGATCAGGCCCACGGCGCTGCCCGCCGCCACGCAGAGATAGCAGAGCATCGCCATCCATGCGGCCGGCACGTGGATGTAGATGATCCGGTAGGCCTCGCCCTGCTGATAGTCGGCGGGGGCGACCAGCAGGGCCAGCACCAGCGCGACGGGCGCCAGGATCGCGGTGCCCCAGGCAGTCCAGGGATAGACGGCATCAGCGATCCTCTGGAACCGCACCGGGTTGGCATAAGCGTGCATCGCGGCACCAAAGCTGGAATCACCTCGCCAATCTCGCCGATCGAACCTGCCCGTGACAACCCGAAACGGGTGAGGTCTGCCTATCGGGGCCTGCCGCGCACCACATGCTGCTCCATTGCCTCGGGACGATTGGCCTGGACGCGCTCCTATGTTATCTTTCCTGGTCCGACTGTGTTCCTTGCGCGCCCGACGGGGGCGCAGCGCGAGGTGAAATTACACGAACGAATTCGAAAAGCGGTTTTATTTCAACAAGTAAGCCGTCCCGTGTTGGCGAGCGATTCGGTCCCGTTCTGGCCGCCGGCGTTGCCGGTGGACTTGCCGACAGTCGCGCAAGTCGATACATAAGCGTTTATGTGAATGGGAGCCGGGCATGGTGGCCGACTTCGTCAGGGACCGCGGTTACCTGACCCTGGGCAGCAGGTTCAAGCGCCTCGGGGAGCGGCTGCAGGGCGACGTCCAGGAGCTTGCGCGCTCCGAAGGGATCGACCTGCCGCCTGGACTGCTGCCGACCATCGGTGCCCTGGACCTGGCGGGCAGCCTCACGATCGGCGAGCTGGCCCAGGCGCTCGGGATCTCGCAGCCCGGTGCGACCCGCAATGTCGAGAAGCTGACGCGGCTGGGTCTGGTGAGGTCCGTCCGGGGGACCGCCGACCGTCGGGTCAGGACGGTCGCGCTCACCGACCGCTGCCGGACGCAGATTCTCGCGACCAAGGACGATCTCTGGCCCCGGGTCGAGAGGGGCGTGGCGGAGATCTGCGAGGGTCTCGAGGGCCCGCTGCTCGACATCCTGACCGGCATCGAGCGGGCCCTCGACGAGAGGCCGCTGCATGTCCGGGCGGCAAAGCGGGGCGACGGCGATGCATGAGCTCGACCGCCCGATCTGGGCCGCCCTGACCACGCGCCAGCGCGCGTTCGCGCACGGCTCGCCGCTGGCCCTGTGCTACGACCCCGAGGTCTCGCCCTTCGCCGCCTGCCGCGACCACGGCCCGCAAGCCCTGGCCGCGCTCGCCGCGCTGGTGCCGGAGACGGGCATGCTGATCCTGCTGCAGGCGGGCGAGGCGCCCGTGCCGGCGGGCTGCGCGGCGGAGCTCGCCGCCCGAGGTGTTCAGATGCTGCTGAACGGGTTCCGGCCCCGTGCCCTCGAGCATCCGGCCACCGATCTCGGTGCCGCGGATGCCGACGCGATGATGGAGCTGACGAGCCTGACCAGACCCGGACCGTTCCTGCCCGGCACCCAGCGGCTCGGCCGGTTCGTCGGCATCCGCATCGACGGCAGGCTCGCCGCCATGGCCGGGGAGAGGCTCAAGCCCGGGCACTGGACCGAGGTGAGCGCGGTCTGCACGCACCCGGACTTCCGCGGCCGCGGCCTGGCGGCGCAGCTCTCCTCTCTGGTGGTCGAGCGCATCCTCGCCCGCGGCGAGCGGCCGTTCATCCATGCCTTCGCCGACAACCGCCGGGCGATCCGGCTCTACCAGGCCCTGGGCTTCACCACGCGCTGCGAGATGAGCGTGCTGGGCCTGAGGCGAGGCGGCGAGGGCCGGGAGCCCCGGGCGGCCGCCTGAGCGAGCCGCATACCGGAAGGAGGACGACGTCCTGGTGCGCCGTCGGCCGCCATCGCTCACCTCCAGGGTTGCCTTGGCAGCTGAGCTGTTTTGAGATGTCCGGCGCGTGCGGGGAAGGATGCGTCTCGGCCCTTCGGCTTCTGCCGGCCGGGTCGTGCCCGGAACATGGGACACCGAGCGGGTCGAGCATGGGATCAGGTCCACCATCCGCGGAGCCGCAGGCGGTCGTCTCCGGGCTGACGCGGGCCGCCATCTTTCTCGTCCTCACAGTCGCGCCCGGCCCGGACGGCGAGGCGGCCGTGCGCGGCCTCTTCGGCGATCTCGCCGCCCTCGTCCGGGCGGTCGCGTTCCGCGACCTGGAGGGCCGGCTGTCCTGCGTGACCGGGATCGGCGCCGCGGCCTGGGACCGGCTGTTCGGGGCGCCGCGGCCCAAGGACCTGCGCCCCTTCCGCGAGATCCGCGGCCGGCACCATGCCGTGGCGACCCCGGGCGATCTGATGTTCCACATCCGGGCGGTGCGCATGGACCTCTGCTTCGAGCTGGCGGGCCAGATCATGACCCGGCTCGGCGGGGCGGTCGCGGTGGCCGACGAGGTGCACGGCTTTCGCTACTTCGACCAGCGCGACCTCCTGGGCTTCGTCGACGGGACCGAGAACCCGGCCGGCGAGGCCGCGGCCGAGGCCACCCTGATCGGTGCGGAGGACCCGGCCTTCGCCGGCGGCAGCTACGTCATCGTCCAGAAATACCTGCACGACCTCGCGGCCTGGAACGCGCTGCCGGTCGAGGCGCAGGAGCGGATCATCGGCCGGACCAAGCTCGCCGACATCGAGCTGGACGACGCGGTCAAGCCCAGCTTCGCCCACAACGCCCTGACCTCGATCACCGACGCGGACGGCCGCGAGCTCGAGATCCTGCGCGACAACATGCCGTTCGGCAGCTTCGGCACGGGCGAGTTCGGCACCTACTTCATCGGCTACGCCCGCGAGCCGCGGCGCATCGAGCGGATGCTCGACAACATGTTCGTCGGCCTGCCGCCCGGCAATTACGACCGCATCCTCGACTTCAGCCGGGCGGTGACCGGCATCTTGTTCTTCGTGCCGTCGGCGGCGTTCCTGGAGAGCGTCTCGGTCGCGGACGGGCCACCGCCGGTGGCCGACGCAGCGGCCCCGGAGCCCGCGCCGGCCGGGCCGCGCGCGGCGCCGGGCGACGGCTCGCTGGGGATCGGCTCCTTGAAGGATGGGACCTGAGATGAACAACCTGCATCGTGAGCTGGCCCCGATCTCGGACGCCGCCTGGGCGCAGATCGAGGAGGAGGCGGCGCGCACCCTCAAGCGCCACCTGGCCGCCCGCCGCGTGGTCGACCTGGTCGGCCCCAAGGGCGTGGACTTCCCGGCCGTCGGCACCGGCCATCTCCTGCCCGTCGCCGCGCCCGGCGAGGGCATCCGGTCGGCGCAGCGCGAGGTCCAGCCGCTGGTCGAGCTGCGGGTGCCGTTCGAGCTGTCGCGCCAGGCGATCGACGATGTCGAGCGCGGGGCGCTGGATTCGGACTGGGACCCGCTCAAGGCCGCCGCCCAAGTGCTCGCCTTCGCCGAGGACCGGGCGGTGTTCGACGGCTATCCGGCGGCCGGGATCGGCGGCATCCGGCCGGGCAGCAGCAACCGGGCGCTGAGCCTGCCGACGCAGGTCGCGGGCTATTCCGGTACGGTCGCCCAGGCGATCAGCCTGCTGCGCCTGGCCGGCGTCGAGGGGCCCTACGCCCTGGTGCTCGGCACCGACGCCTACACGCTGGCCAGCGGCGGCAGCGACGAGGGCTATCCGGAGATCCACCATCTCGAGCGGATCGTCGACGGCGGCATCGTCTGGGCGCCGGCGATCGAGGGCGGCCTCGTGCTCAGCACCCGCGGCGGCGACTTCGAGCTGGCGGTCGGCCAGGACGTCTCGATCGGCTATGCCAGGCATGACACCACCACCGTCGAGCTGTACTTCCAGGAGACCTTCACCTTCCGCCTGCTCACCGCCGAGGCCTCGGTGGCGCTGGCCGCACCGGCCCGGTGAGCCCGTCGGGTTCGGACGTGCAGCGGCATAATTCGTTCGTGCATTTCGCGCGTCGGCCCGCCCGGGCTCGTTTTTCTGGCCCCGTCCGGCGAGGCTCGGGTTCGCTCGTGCCGCGGCAGCCCGGTGCCGGATGCTCGCGGATCTCGGGTTCGTGCGTGCCGTCGCGGCAATCGTCGGCGTGTTGGTGCACAAGGGCCGCCCGGGTTCGTTTTGCCGATGCTTGTTGCGAGGGCTTGGGGTCGCGCGTGTCGCGGCAGCTTCTTCCAACCGTTCCGTGAATCTCGGGTTCGGACGTGCAGCGATCGAGTTCGTTCGTGCAGAATGCCGGCGGCGGCCCCGTCGGGCCGGGTTCGCGCGTGAAATCGATTGTGCAAAGGCACCGAGGCCGCGCGTGGCTCGGGTTCGCGCGTGCGCCCGGCGGGAGGATACGGCAGGTCCAGGCATCATTGCGCGCCTACGTTCCTAGGACAGAAAGCCTCGCACTGTGCCAGGAAGCGGCACCGGAGTCGAGGATGGTCTTGATGGAGGCGCCACGCTGTTGAGGCAGTCGCCTGCCTGCGGAGAGAGAGCAGTATCGTGACGAGACGGAAACCAATCGGGCTGGCGATCCTGGTGGCGGCGTCGGCGCTCGCGGCGGCTCCCGCGCGGGCGTGCTGGCCGGACACGCCGATCGCCAGGCTGGCCGTCCTGGCCGAGCTGCAGACGCTGAACGCGGATCTGCTCGGCCATGCCAGCGCGACGCTGACGCTGGATCGCTGGTGCGCGCGGCATCAGCTCGCCACGGATGCCAAGATCGTCGCCGACCGCGTCAGGGGCGGGGACAAGCAGCCGCCCGCCGAGGTCCGCGCGGAGCTGCGCGCCGGTGCCGGCGAGCCGATCGCCTACCGCCGGGTGAGGCTGCGCTGCGGCGAGCGCGTCCTGTCGGAAGCCGACAATTGGTACCTGCCCGCCAGGCTCACGGCCGAGATGAACCAGACGCTCGAGACGAGCAACGCCGCGTTCGGCCGCGTGGTCCAGCCACTCGACTTCCGGCGCCACACTTTGTCGGCACAGCTGCTCTGGTCGCCTTTGCCGGAAGGCTGGGACATCGGCAGCGCTCCCCTGCCCGAACGGACCGAGGGCGCGTCATTGGCCATCCCGGACCGGGTGATCGAGCACCAGGCGCTGCTGACACGAGGTGACGGCGATCCGTTCAGCTACGTGATCGAGACCTATCAGGGTGCGGTTCTCGACTTCCCGCCATCGGCCAGCCTGAATCTGGGGGGTGAGCCCGGTGGCAGCGCCGCCTGCCCATAGGCCTCCAGCCGCACCTTGCCGACGTCGATCGCCGCCACCCGCTCCATCCCCTGTCCCCACCTTGTCTGCGGTCTCGATCCGCTCGACCGTTCGGGCTCAGAAGAATGCGGGGCGGGATCTTGCTGAGCCACGGGCTCGCATCCTGGGTTCGCGCGTGCGCTCGGCGGGAGGGTGCGTGCGGGTCCAGGCGCCATGGCGGGTTCTCTTTCTAGGACAAAAAGCCTTGCACTATGTCATGAAGCGGCAATGAAGTCGAGGACGGTGTTGACGGAGGCGCCATGGTCTCCAGGCAGGCTGGCGGATGGCCGAGCACAGGTCGCGTCGGAATGGGAGGCCGGAGGGAGCGAGTGCTGGCAGGATGCGCGTCTGCCAAGTCAGGGCACGCCATCCGGCCCTGGGGCGAGGAGGCGGGGTGGGCAGAGCGAAGCGTAAAGCCGCATGGCCATGGGCTTGGGCCTCGCATTCACCTGAGCATCGGGCGGCCCATACTCTGAATGTAGGCAAGTGCCCCTGCAGCCAGACGTGCGCGCCGGTCATCTGGCGCAAACTCGTCCTGACCCCGTTTCCTCCAACTGAAGGGGAGTGCAGTGGCGGTTGGGACGGAGATAGAGTGGACCGACGCGACGTGGAACCCGGTCGTCGGCTGTACCGCGATCTCTTCGGGTTGCACCAATTGCTATGCTGCGCGGATGGCGGGCCGGCTCGTCCTCATGGGAGCCGACAAGTATGAAGGGACGGTGCGTCGGAGCGGGCGACGAACGGTCTGGACCGGCCGGCTGAAGGTCGACGAGAGAGCGAGCGAGGCCCCGCTCGGCTGGCGCCGCCCTCGGCGCATCTTCGTCAATAGCATGTCCGACCTGTTCCACGACGAGGTGCCCTTCTGGGCGCTGCAGCGGATCTGGTCGGTGATGGCCGAGGCGCGGTGGCACACGTTCCAGGTGCTCACCAAGCGCCCCGGGCGGATGCGGGCGGCTCTCACGGAGGGGCAGCTCGCACCCTTGCCGAATGTCTGGCTTGGGACATCGGTCGAGAGTGCCGATTACCTTACGCGTCTCGACGAGCTTCGCGCTACCGCCACGCCGTCAGTCCGATTCGTCTCGTTCGAGCCCCTGCTCGGGTCGGTGCGGGCCGCAAACCTACGCGATATCGCTTGGGCGATCGTCGGTGGTGAATCGGGTCCCGGAGCGCGGCCGATGCAGCGGCGATGGGTCGAGGAGATCCGCGTCGCATGCGCCCAGAGCCGGACAGCCTTCTTCTTCAAGCAGTGGGGCGGCGTCAGGAAGGGGCGAGCCGGGCGGGAACTCGATGGCCGGACCTTCGACGACATCCCGGCTCCCGCCCAAATTTCGACGTAGCCCGGCCGGCGGGCTCGATCGCGGCACCCGACGGCGTGCGGATGCCAGTTCGTCACGCTGGGGGTCGACGGTAGTCGGCGAGCGGCAGCCCCATCCTGCTCCCGCTCGGGCACTCGGTTGGCGAGAATGCGCCCGCTGACACTCGAGAGCAGGCGGCGGAGCTGGTCGAAGCGCAGGGTCGCAATCAACTCGTCCGTGACCTGATCCGCGCCGTGCTACAGAACACCATCAGGCGAAGCCCAGCACCAGCAGCAGAGAGCGTTCCACGGCCTTCATCGATGCGCTGTCGACTTCGCCGACAACGGTCCGCAGACGGGTTCGGGCCACGCCTGCAAGCTTCTCGATCATGATCTCGGACTGCACGTGCAGACCGTTGGTCCCGGACGGCTCGACGGTGACGCGGAAGCTCGTGGTGCCGGTGAGGTGGGTGGTCAGCGGACAGACGACGACGCTGCCGCAATCGTCGGCCGTCAGGCTGTCCGCCTGCACGACGAGAGCAGGGCGCGGTTTGCCGTAGTCGCCGGGGAGCGCCACCAGGACGATGTCGCCGCGCTTCACTCCCGCCAGTCCGTCAGATCGGCCAGCGCGGCATCGACGAACAGATCGCCCTCGGCGGTGCTGGCGTGTCCGCGGATCAGCGCCGCGTCACGTCGCAGACGCTCGCGGACCTCGGCATCGCGCAGATCCGCGACCCAGACCTGCACCGGGCGGAGGCCGCACGCACGCAGCCGGTCGCGGTAGATCGTCATCTTGCGTCTGGCCGACTCAGCCATGCGAAACTCCGGTCAACTCGCGTAACATGTTACCGCAAAAGGTGGCGCCGACGCAAGAATTCAGCTTCCATGCTCTCCTCGGCAGCAACTCACGCCGCCTCCGCCGTCCTCTCCGCCACCTCCCCATACGCGTCCCCCCACCCCTTCAGCGCCAGCAGCACAGGCTCCAGCGTCCGCCCTCTCTCGGTCAGGCTGTATTCCACCCGGGGCGGGATCTCGGCGTAGATGCGGCGGGCGACGAGGCCGTCCTGCTCGAGCTCGCGGAGCTGGTTGGTGAGCATGCGCTGGGTGACGGAAGGCAGGAGGCGGCGGAGCTGGTTGAAGCGCAGGGTCTCGGCCAGGAGGTGCCAGAGGATGACGCCTTTCCACTTGCCGTCGATGAACCGGAGCGTCGCCTCGACGGCACAGCCGGGGGAGCAGTCCAGGCGGGCGTGGCGGGTGCGAGGCATGACGGTATCCTTCTGGATACTAGGAGCGAATGATGTGCGTTCTTGTCCGCGGCGATGGTAAGGGGCATCTGGGTCCCCAGCAACAGGAGGACCAGACATGCGCGCCGTCGGCTATCAGACCTCGCTCCCGATCGACGATCCGCTGTCCTTGCAGGACGTCGAGCTGCCCAGGCCAGAAGCCAAGGAGCACGACCTGCTGGTCAAGGTCGAGGCGGTCTCGGTCAATCCGGTCGACACCAAGGTCAGGAAGCGGGCGCAGGCCGAGGCCGGGCAGTGGAAGGTGCTGGGCTGGGACGCCGTGGGCACGGTCGAGGCGGTCGGCGCCGAGGCGAGCCGGTTCCGGCCGGGCGAGCAGGTGTTCTATGCCGGCGCCATCGACCGGCCGGGCACCAATGCCGAGCACCATCTGGTCGACGAGCGGATCGTCGGCCGCAAGCCCGCCTCGCTCTCGGTCGCCGAGGCCGCGGCCCTGCCCTTGACCGCGATCACCGCCTGGGAGGCGCTGTTCGACCGGCTCGACGTGCGCCGGCCGGTGCCGGGCGTGGCGAACGCGATCCTGATCGTCGGCGGGGCCGGCGGCGTCGGCTCGATCGCGACCCAGCTCGCCCGCCGGCTCACCGAGCTGACGGTGATCACCACCGCCTCGCGCCCCGAGACCGCGGCCTGGAGCCGCGAATTGGGCGCGCATCACGTGGTGGACCACAGCAAGCCGCTGGCCGCCGAGGTCGAGGGGCTGGGCCTGGGGGCGCCGGCCTTCGTGTTCTCGACCACGGGCACGGACCAGCATCTGGCCGAGATCGTCAAGCTGATCGCACCGCAGGGCCGGTTCGCAGTGATCGACGATCCGGCCACGCTGGACGTCATGCCGTTCAAGCAGAAGAGCGTGTCGATCCACTGGGAGCTGATGTTCACCCGCTCGCTGTTCGGCACGGCCGACATCGCGGAGCAGGGCAAGCTGCTCGACGAGGTCGCGCGGCTGGTCGATGCGGGCACGCTGAAGACCACCTTCGCCGAGAGCTTCGGGACGATCTCGGCCGCGAACCTGCGCCGCGCCCACGCGCTGATCGAGAGCGGCAAGGCCAAGGGCAAGATCGTGCTGGAAGGCTGGGGCTGAGCCGGCGCGGGCGGGCGACGCCGCGCCCGCCCGACCTGCGGCCTGCTAGCGCTTGACGAGCATCAGCCGCGCCGGCCCGAGGCGGCGGTCGCCGCCGCTGAGCCACTTGTTGTTGGTGACCAGCACGGCCTCGCCGAGATAGCCGGGGAAGTCGCCCGGGATGCAGGTCGCGACGTCGCCGTGGCCCTTGGCGATCCTGGGCGTCTTCAGGCGCCGGTAGGACCTGCCGCTGCCCTTGTTGAGCAGGACGATGTCCTGATGGGTGGGGCGCGCGCCCTGGACGACGTAGATGCCGAGGCCCGGCTTGCCGTCGAGCTCGCACAAGGCCGCGTCGCGACCCTGGGTCAGGGCGAGCTTGTAGCTGACCTTGCCGAAACCGAAGGCGCCGTCGTTGAGCCGGACCTCGAGCTGCTTCTCGCGCACGATGACGAGATCGGTGAGGTCGTCCCCGTCGAGGTCGGCCGCCGCGACGCCCCAGGCCCGCATGCCGCCGCTGGACTTGCCCGACAGCGCCCGGCCCGCCCGGTAGGTACCCTTCCGGTTCTTGTAGTAGATGACTTTCGTCGGGGTCGTCATCACCACGTCCGGGTAGCCCGACGGCGTCGGCACCACGGCCGCGCGAAAGGTGCCCATGGTCTGCGCCAGGGGCGTGCCCTCGACCGCGACGAACTCGCCACCCTCGTTGCGCCAGAGATGGTTGCCGACCTTCGGGAAGGCGGTGGACTTCTCGTTGGCGACCAGCAGGTCCATGTCGCCGTCCCGGTCGAAGTCGAGCGCGACCGTGTCGCGCCCGCGGCCGTGCGGGTCGTCCGCACCCCAGGCGCCCACGATCTTCGCGAAGGTCTGGTCCTCGCGCTCGAGGTAGAGCTCGTTCGCGTAGCTCTTCTTGCAGATGCCCTTGCAGGCGCCGCGCACGCAGTAGAGATCGGGCCGCCCGTCCTGATTGAAGTCGGCCGAGGTACAGCCGTGGCGGTCCTGGCGCGCGGCGAAGGTGCCGGGCAGCACCGCGGTGAACCTGCCGACCGGCTCCTGCCGCAGCAGCGGCCATTCCTGACCGTGCGCGCTGAGGACGATGTCGGGCTGCCCGTCGGCATCGTAGTCGAGGACGGCGCTGGCGCCGTTCGAGGGTTTGCCGGCCGGCAGGCCCGCCGCCGTGCCGAGATCGACCACGCTGACCGCATGTGCCGCGAGCGGCAGCAGGCAGAACGCGAACAGGAAGGACGGCGCCATACGAATGGCGAATGCAGAAATGTTCATGAACACCCACCTGGCTTATGAAAGTTTCTTTCCGAATTTCAGGACGTCAACAGCAATACGCCCGACTGACGACAGTCGTCGATATTGGGCGGCCTGAGATTCCATCGGACTTTATCGAACAACCCAGTGGATACTATATCAAATCATACTCTCACTTAATTGTTACTTTCGTTCTTCTTTACGCGCGCGAACAGCACGAGCGGTGCCGCCCGCGGCGGTTCAGCAGGAAGGGGTTGCTTGAAGGCCGTCGAGGCGGCGGATCGCTGCCAGGGCCGGGCCGCACCCGGCCCGCGTCAGCTCCAGGCCCGCGTCAGCTCCAGGCCAGGCGCCGTGGCTCGACCGCGCCGCCCGGAACGGGTGGTCGCCATCGGTGATGATGTCGGTGGGCATGCCGCGACCTCGACCCGATCCCCGCCGCCGAAAACGACGCGAGATGTCCGGCACAAGACGAGCTATCGGTTCCGTTGGTCCGGTATCTTTCCGTCATAGTTGAATATATCCTAGAGACGATCGCTTACTAATGACGACTATTGTCGCCAGAAGCGTTCATACTACGCGCCGGTCCCACCTGGGTGTGGCATTGGCAACAGGTGGTCGAGGAATTTGATTGCGATTTGGTAATCCGCGGCGGCCGGCGTGCTGGAGCCTATCGGCCCTTGGCCTATTTGAGGCGGAGCGTTTCCGCTCGGCGCGGAAATGTTCTAGGCGTGCCCGACCACACCGCGCGGCAGATAGGGCTCCTCGAGATAGGCGCGGGTCTCGGCGTCGAGCTCGAGGTCCAGGGCGGCCAGCGCGTCGGGCAGGTGGTGCGGCTTGGAGGCGCCGATGATCGGGGCGGTGACCCCGGGCGTGCCCAGGACCCAGGCCAGGGCGACGGCGGCCGGCTTGACGCCGAGGCGGCCCGCCACCTCGACCACGCGCGCGCGGATGGCCTGGTCCTGGCCGGTGCCGATGCCGAGATCGTCCTGGTAGCTGTCGGTGCGGGCGCGGACGGTGGCGGCACCCTCGGGCGGCCTGGTGCCGGCGAGGAAGCCGCGGGCGAGCGGGCTCCAGGGAGTGACGGCGATGCCTTCCGCCCGGCACAGCGGCAGCATCTCGCGCTCCTCCTCGCGGTAGGCGAGGTGGAGATAGTCCTGCATCGAGACGAACGGGGCGAGGCCGCCGGCCCGCTGCACGCCCAGCATCTTCATGAACTGCCAGGCCCACATCGAGGACGCGCCGAGATAGAGCGCCTTGCCGGCGCGGACCACGGCGTCCAGCGCCTCGACGGTCTCCTCGATCGGCGCGGCGCGGTCGAAGCGGTGGATGATCAGCAGGTCGACATAGTCCATGCCGAGCCGCTTCAGGGAGGCGTCGACCGCCTCCATGACATGCTTGCGCGACAGGCCCCTCTGGGTCGGGCGCTCGCCCATGGGGTTGAACAGCTTGGTCGCGACCACGACCTCGTCGCGGCGGGCGAGCTCCTTCAGCGCCTTGCCGAGCACGACCTCGCTCGCACCCAGGCTGTACATGTCGGCCGTGTCGTAGAAGGTGATGCCGGCTTCCCAGGCGGCGCGGATGAACGGCATCGCGTCCGCCTCGCCGAGCACCCACTCGCGCCAGCCGGGATCGCCATAGGTCATGCAACCCAGGCACAGGCGCGAGACATGAAGGCCCGTGCTGCCGAAACGTACATAGTCCATGACCGAGCCTCCGGGTTGCCGTGCCGCTGCGTCAGCCTGCCGTGGACTCGTCGTGGGGACAACGGGCGCGCACGCATGGAAGGCGCGCGCCCGCGGCCCCTGGCTCAGCCGAGGCCGAGCTTGCCCTTGAGCTGGGAGAGGTCCTCGGCCAGGGTGTTCACCGCACCGGAGAGCTTGGCGCGGTCGGAATCGGAGAGCTTCTCGTAGCTCTCGAAGCCGTCGTCCTGGGTCCGGTAGCCGGCCAGGATGTCGTCGACGGTGGCGAAGTTGGCGTTGACCTTGTCGACATAGCCGGCGTCGTCGGTGAGCAGCGGGCTGAACAGCTCCCAGATCTTCCTCGAGCCGTCGGCGTTGGCCTGGAAGTCCCAGAGATCGGTGCGGCTGTAGCGGTCCTCCTCGCCGGAGATCTTGGTCGCCGCGACCTCCTCCATCAGCGCCGCGGCGCCGCCGACCACCACGTCGGGCGGGAACACCAGGGCGGTGATCCGGCCCTCGAGCGCGTCGACGTCGGCCATCAGCTGGTCGGCGTAGGGCTCGAGGCCGGCGGTGCTGTTCTCGACCCACAGCCCGTACTCGATGCGGTGGAAGCCGGTGAAGCCGGGATCCTTCTCGGCCAGCTCGTGGTCATCGGCGCGCGAATCCATCGACGCGTCGAGGTCGCTGAACAGCTCGGCGATCGGCTCGATCTTCTCGTAGTGGGTGCGGGTCGGCGCGAACAGCGCCTTGGCCTGCTCGACGTCGCCGGCCTTCACCGCGTCCGTGAACGCCTGCGTCTCCTTGACCAGCTCGGCCAGGGACCTGGCGACGTAGAGCTTGTACTCGGTGATCGGCTGGACCAGCGCCATCGGCTGGACCTCGGCGTGCAGGGCGACGGGTGCCGCGCCGAGCAGCAGCGCCGCGAGCCCGATCGTCGGAAACATGCGGTAAGTCATGGGTCCCCTCCTTCCGTTTTCTGCCGGCCTCAGCCGGATGCCTGCGGGCTGCCCTCCAGGAGCGAGCGCCCGAGATAGTCTTCAGCCGAGGTGGCGCCCGGCAGGGTGAAGAAATAGCCGCCGCCGACCGGCTTGAGATATTCCTCCAGCGGCTCGCCATCCAATCGCTTCTGGACGGTGATGAAGCCCTGCTCCAGATCGGACTGGTAGCAGATGAACAGAAGCCCCATGTCGAGCTGGCCCGACTTGGTGACCCCGTTCGAATAGTTGAAGGGCCGCCGCAGGATCAGGTTCTTCTCCGTTTCCGGCGTCCGCGGGTTGGCGAGCCGGATGTGCGAATCCAACGGCGTGACCTTGCCCTCGGGATCGGCCGCATAGTCGGGCAGGTCGGCCTCGGTCCCGCCGGACAGGGGCGCCCCGCTCGCCTTGTCGCGGCCGAGGAAGCGCTCCTGCTCGCGCAATGGCGCGCGGTCCCAGCGCTCGACGAAGTTGCGGATGATTCGGATCACCTGATAGCTGCCGTAGCTCGCCCAGTCGGGCTCCTCCTGTCCCGGCTGCACCCAGACCAGCCGGTCCATCAGCGCGACGTCGGCCGAATCCGGGTTGGCGGAGCCGTCGCGGAAACCCAGGAAGTTGCGCGCGCTCTCCGGCGGCTTGCCGGGGACGACGGGCAGCACCGGCACCGAGCCCGCCTGCATCCAGCGCAGGACCAGCAGGTCGGGGAGGTTCTTCACCACGTCGCGCAGGGCGTGGATCACCGTGTCCGGCGTGTTGGCGCAGAACTGGATCGAGAGGTCGCCATGGCAGCGTGCCGCCTCCAGCGCGTCGTTGGGAAAGCCGGTCATGCGGCTGAGCCGGACCGGCTTGCGATCGACGAGGCCGTAGCGCTCGTCGAACAGCGAGGCGCCGACCGAGACGGTCATGGTGAGGTTGTCGGGGGTGACGATCGGGCCGAGAATGCCGGAATCCGCCGGCGGAAAGCGGGGGTCGAGCTCGGGCGGCGCGCCACCCTGGGTGAGGAATGCGCCCCGCTCGGTCAGCGTGCGGAACAGGCGCTGGAGCTCGGCCGGATCGGCGGCGATCACCTCGAAGGCGGCGACCAGCCCGGCAGCCGGGCGCGGCGTGACCACGCCGGCCTGGTGCCGGCCATAGAAGGGCTGGCGGTCGGCCGTCTCCGTGCTGGGCGGTGCCGCCGCGACGTTGGCACGCGGCGTCGCCTCCTGTGCCGATGCGAGACCACCGGCGAACGTGCCGGTCGCCGCGAGCCCGAGCAACAGGCGGCGGCGGTCGGAAGCGAGCGAGCTGTCGTCGGTCATGCCGGGTCACCCGAGGCCCAGGGCGGCGTTCATCTTCGCCACCGAATCCGCAAGATCCTGGATCTGCCTGGCGAGAGCGGCCCGCGCCGCCGCGTCGAGCGTGTCGTAGGCGGGATAGCCGTCCTGCCCGCGATAGCCCGCCAGCGCCGCCTGAACCGCGGCGAGCCGATCGCTCACCTCGGTCATCAGCGCCGGGTTGGCCTTGCTCAGCAGCGGGCGGAAGAGCTCGACCGCCTTGCCGCCGCTCTCGACCTCGGTCGCCAGCACCGGCAGGTCGGACAGCGCATAACGGTCCGCACCGTGCGGCACCCGCGT
>JBFWWD010000073.1:0-22351 GCA_050246385.1 Geminicoccaceae bacterium | reverse complement strand
CAACCAGGCGCCGGTCCCACCCGATCACCTCCTGCTGCCGCGCCCGCTGCGCGACTATCTGCCGGCGCCGCTGCAGAGCCTGCGCTGGCGCAGCTACGGCCCGATCGCCGAGATCGAGCTGCCGCTCGGAGCTCCCGCCTATCGCACGACCCTCGTCAGGCTGCGCGCCGGCATGCCGGTGCCGCAGCACACCCACACAGGCAGCGAGCTCACCCTCGTGCTCGACGGCGCGTTCCACGACGCGACCGGCCATTACCGGCGCGGCGATCTGGCGCTCGCGGACGGCAGCCTGGACCATCGCCCGACCGCGGACGAGGGCCAGGATTGCCTGTGCCTTTCGGTCACCGACGCGCCGCGCCGGATGACCGGACGGCTCGGCCGGTGGCTCAACCCGTTCATCCGTTTCTGAGCGGCGCCGCGAACCGCTCGCGCCAGGCCTGCGGTGTCACCTCGAGCTGGCGCAGGAAGCTGCGCCGCATGGTCTCTTCCGAGCCGAAGCCGCAGGCACGCGCGACTTCCTTCACGCCGCGGGCAGTGTCGCCGAGCTGGCGGCAGGCGGCCTCGACGCGCAGCCGCTCGACCGTGCGCGCGGGCGTGGCGCCGACCGCCTGCCGATAGCGGCGCAGCAGGTTGCGCTCGCTCATCCCCGCCTGCCGCGCCAGGGCGGGCAGCCGCAGGTCACCGGCGAGATTGGCCCGGATCCATGCGTGCAGCTCCTCGAACCGTCCGCCGCGTTGCAGGGCCAGGCTGGTGCTGAACTGGGCCTGGCCGCCCGGCCGCTTGAGGAACATCACCAGCCGGCGGGCCACGGCCAGCGCCAGATCGCGGCCGAGATCGGCCTCGATCATCGCCAGAGCCATGTCGATCCCGGCGGTGACGCCGGCCGAGGTCCAGAGGTCGCCGTCCACGACGAAGATCGGCTCGGGATCGACGCGCACGCGCGGGTGCCGCTCGGCCAGGCGGGTGCACCAGGCCCAGTGCGTCGCGGCGCGGCGGCCATCGAGAAGACCGGTCGCGGCGAGCAGGAACGCGCCGGTGCAGACCGAGGCCACGCGCCGTGCCGTTCGGCAGCGGGCGGTGAGCCAGGCGATCAGATCGGCGTCCGTGGTCGCGGCATGCACGCCGGGGCCGCCCGCGACGATCAGCGTGTCGCAGGGGACGTCGGCCGGCGGGAGGGGTGCAACCGAAAGACCGAGGCCGGAGGACATGGCGACCTGGCCGCCGCCGGCGGCAAGGGCGACGATGGTATAGGCGGGCGGCCGCCCCTGCTCGCCCAGCACGTCGTTGCAGGAGGCGAACGCCTGCAAGGGACCGGCAACGTCCAGAAGCTGACCGTCCGGGAAGGTGAGGATCTCGATCCGGCGCATGGCGGTTGGCGGAAAAGGTGGGCACAAGGGCGATCCCGCCAAGGCTGAGCGCGATAGGACTGGTTCGTCAAGCAGAGCGGAGGAGAGGCGTGACCAACCTGCGGATCGGCATCCTGGTGTTCCCCAAGGTGCAGCAGCTCGACCTCACCGGACCCTACGAGGTGTTCGCCACCGTCCCGGGGGCCGAGACTAGGCTCGTCTGGAAGAGCAAGGAGCCCCTGATCTCGGCGACCGGTCTCGTGCTTGTCCCCGATACGACCCTGACCGAATGCCCACCGCTCGACGTGCTCTGCGTGCCCGGCGGCGTCGGCGTGAACGCGCTGATGGAGGACCAGGAGGTGCTAGGCTTCCTGCGTCGGCAGAGTGCACAGGCACGCTACGTCACCTCGGTGTGCACGGGTGCCCTGGTCCTGGCGGCAGCGGGACTGCTGCGTGGCCGGCGGGCGACGACGCATTGGGCCAGCCACGACCTGCTGGCGCCGCTGGGGGCCGTCCCGGAGCGCGCCCGGGTGGTGACGGACGGGCGCTTCATCAGCGGCGGCGGGGTGACCGCCGGCATCGACATGGCGCTGACGGTGGTCGCCGAGCTGCTCGGCAGCGACCAGGCCGAGGCCGTCCAGCTCGCGCTCGAATACGCGCCGGCGCCACCCTTCGTTTCGGGGGACCCCGAGAGCGCGCGCCCGGAGACGGTGGCGCGCGTCCGTGCCGGCTATGCCGCCTCGCGCGCCGAGCGCGAGCGGATCGTGGCGCGCCTCGCCGCGGCGGCGGGCCGCTAGCGGGGCAGCATCTCGCGCAGGAAGCGGCTGCCCGCGGCGATGCCCTCGGGGTCGATGCTGTGCGGCAGGCCCGGGCGGATGATCCACTGCACCGGGATCTCGGCCGCCTGGAGTCCGGCCACGGCATCGAACAGCGCGTCGACCGGCACCACATCGTCGACGTCGCCATGGATCAGCATGGTCGGAGGTCGCTGGCGCGCCTCGGCGGTGAGCAGATCGCCGCCGAGCAGGGCGCCTGAGAATCCCAGGATCGCGGCCGGCTGGCGCGGGCGGCGGGGAGCGACGTGCAGGGCGGTCATCGTGCCCTGGGAGAAGCCGACCAGGGCCAGCGCGCCGTCATCCAGGCGGTGGCGTCGGAGCTCCTCGTCGAGGAAGGCGTCGACCAGCGGCGCGGTCCGGGCGAGGCCGGCGAGCATCACCTCGGGCCGGCGCTCCCGCAGGCTGAACCACTGCCGGCCGTAGGGCGCCATGTCGCAGGGCTGCGGCCCGTCCGGTGCGACGAACCGGGCGTGCGGCAGGTCGCGGGCGAGCAAGGGCGCCAGCTCGATCAGATCGCTGCCGTCCGCGCCGACGCCGTGCAGCAGCACCACGAGCTGGCGCGGCGGCCCGCCGGCACCGGGGCCGAAGCTCGGCCCGCGCAACTGCGCCATGTCCCGCTCCGTCTGTGGTATTCGAGGCATTGCGTGGCCTCGCCCTGCCGATCATGATCCGGACCAAGGCTGCGCTCAACCCGATCGGCAGCGGCCTGATGGTGAGGACCCGGGGCCGGCATGATCAAGGGCGGCGACTTCCTTCCCTTGCCCGCCGAGGGTGACGGCCCGGAGGTGACGCGCTTCGCGCCCAGCCCCTCGGGCTATCTGCATCTCGGCCACGCCTATTCGGCGCTGTTCGGCTACGAGGCGGCACGCTTCTCGGGCGGCCGGTTCCTGCTGCGGATCGAGGACATCGACCGGCAGCGCTGCCGGCCCGAGTTCGAGCAGGGCATCTACGAGGATCTGAGCTGGCTCGGCATCCAGTGGGACGGCCATGTCCGCCGCCAGTCCGAGCATCTGCCGGTCTACCAGGCCGCGCTCGACGAGCTGCTGGCCCTGGGCGTGGTCTATCCCTGCTTCTGCTCGCGCAAGCAGATCAGGGTCGAGGTCGAGCAGGCGGGCCGCGCCCCGCACGGGCCCTCCGGCGAGGCGCTCTACCCCGGCATCTGCCGCGAGATCGGCCGCGCCGAGGGCGAGCGGCGGATCCGCAATGGCGAGCCCTATGCGCTGCGGCTGGATGTCGGCGCCGCGCTGGCGCGGACCGGGCCGCTGTTCTGGCACGACGTCCGCGCCGGCATGATCCCGGCGGACCCGGCCAGCCTGGGCGACGTCGTGCTGGCGCGCAAGGACGTGCCGACCAGCTATCATCTCGCGGTCACGGTCGACGATCATCTCCAGGGCGTCACGCTCGTCACCCGCGGCGAGGACCTGTTCCACGCCACCCACATCCACCGCCTGCTCCAGGTCCTGCTCGGGCTGCGGGCGCCGCGCTACTATCATCACAATCTGATCGCCGACAGCAGCGGCCAGCGGCTGGCGAAGCGCAACCGCGCCATCACGCTGCGCCATCTGCGCGATTGCCGTCGCACGCCGGACGATGTCTGGCGCATGATCGGCCTGACGACCGAGCCCAACCACAAGGTTCGCTGATTGCGGCGCATCCTGCTCGCCCTGATGCTGCTCGCCGCGGGCTGCGCCGGGCCGCCCGACCAAGCTCCCGGCGCCACCGCGAGCAGCTGGCTGCCGCCGGACCGGCCGCGCGCGGTGATCGTGGCGCTCCACGGCTTCAACGACTATCGGGCCGCGTTCGCCGAGTTCGGCGCCTTCGCCGCCGCGCGCGGAGTGGCGGTCGAGGCCTACGACCAGCCCGGATTCGGCGCCACAAGCGAGCGCGGCCGTTGGCCCGGCACGCCCGAGCTGGTGCGAAAGCTGGACGAGACCGTGGCCGCCGCGCGCCGCCAGCACCCCGGCCTGCCGGTCTTCCTGCTCGGGGAGAGCATGGGCGGCTCCGTGGCCCTGACGGCCATGGGCCGGCCCGATCCGCCGGACGTGGACGGCGTGATCCTGGCGGCGCCCGCGGTCTGGAACGGGGCCGACCTGCCGGTATCCTACCGCGCCACCCTGCACCTCCTCGCGAGCGTCATGCCGATGCTGCGGGTCAACGCGCGGCATGTGCGACGGCAGGCCTCGGACAACGTCAGCATGCTGCGCGCGCTGGGCCGCGATCCGCTCTACCTGCACTACACCAGGATCGACGCCGTGAGCGGGCTGGTCGACCTCATGGTCGAAAGCCAGGAGGTGGCGCCGAAGGTGAAGGCGCCGATGCTGGTGCTGCTCGGGGCGCGCGACCAGATCGTCCCGCCGGCGGGCTCGCGCCGCTTCGTCGCCACGCTCGATCCTTCGACCTGCTCGGTCGTCACCTATCTCCAGGGCTGGCATCTTCTGCTGCGCGACCATCAGCGCGAGCGGACCTTCGCCGACATCCTGGCCTGGATCGACGGCAAGCCGCTGCCTTCCGGGCTCGATCGCCCCTGCGGGCCGCCGCCGCCCGTCTAGCGGTTGACAGCCGGCCGCGCCGCCGCCCATCCCTCGACCAACCTGCGTATCGGAGTTCCCGAGCTTGACCGACGGATATCTGCTGGACGCGCTCGTCCTGGGCGTGGTCGAGGGCATCACCGAGTTCATCCCGGTCTCCTCGACCGGACACCTGATCATCGCGCGCGACCTGCTGGGCTATCCGGTCGACCGGTTCGACGTGCTCGTGTTCGTGATCCAGCTCGCAGCGATCCTGGCCATCTGCCTGCTCTATTTCGGCCGGCTCTGGCGGGTGCTGGTCGAGCTGCCGACGCGCGTCGAGGCCCGGCGCTTCGTCGTCGCCATCGCCGTGGCCTTCATCCCCTCGGTCGTGCTCGGCCTGATGCTCGACGAGCTCATGAAGCGCTATCTGTTCTCGAGCTGGGTGGTGGCGCTGGCGCTGATCATCGGCGGCGTGATCATCCTGGTGATCGAGCGCCTGGTGCACCGGCCCCGCTACCACGACACCGCCGAGGTGCCGCCGGCCACCGCCTTCGGCATCGGCCTGTGCCAGACCGTGTCGATGATCCCCGGCGTGTCGCGGGCCGGGGCCACCATCATGGGCGGCGTGCTGCTGGGTCTCGACCGCAAGGCCGCCGCCGAGTTCTCCTTCTTCCTGGCCATTCCCACCATGCTGGGGGCGAGCACGCTCGATCTCTACAAGGGCTGGGATCGCCTCGACGCCTCGCTGGCGCTCGATCTCGCGGTCGCGAGCGCCGCCGCGTTCGTCACCGCGGTCATCGTGGTGCGCGCATTCGTGACCTTCCTCGGCCGTCACACCTTCGCGCCGTTCGGCTGGTATCGGATCGCCGCCGGCCTGCTGATGCTGGCCTGGCTCGCCACGAGGACGGGCTAGGCCCGCTCAGGTCGCCTTCTTGCCGCCTGCCGACCGCGTGGTCCGTCTGGCCGCGGTCGCCTTGGCGGCGCTCGCTTTCGGCGCAGGCGCGGCCTTCGCAGGCGCGGCCCTCGGCGCCTCTGCCCGCGGGGCCTCGGCCCTGGGAGTCTCCGCCTTTGGAGGCTCGGCCTTGGACGGCTCCGTCTTGGAGGGCTCGGGCGGCGGGGCCGATGCTGCGGCCTTGGCCGTGTCCTCGAGCGAGGCGACCCGGCGCTTCATCTCGTCGATCACCGCGCTGGTCTGCTGGCTCGCCTGCTCGAAAGCCTGCTTGGCCTTATGCTGCAGGTCGACCAGCTCCGGCGAGGCCTTGCCCAGGACCTCGAGGTTCTTGGTCGCGCACTCGTTCAGCACCGAGAGCGCATGGCTCTGCACGTCGAGCATGTGCTGCCCGAGCTCGTGGAACTGGGCGACAACCTTCTCGAACGTCGTCCGCATCCGCTCGAACTGGTCGCCGGGCGCGGCGGGCTTGCGCTTGCCGACCGACTGCAGCTCGCTCCACAGCTCCGAGATCGAATCGCGGGCCATGCTCACCTGCCGCTCGGCATAGGTGCGCATGCCCTCGGCCACGATGTTGCCCGCCTCCGCCAGCGCCTGAAAATTGCGCTTCTGCGCCTCGATCAGCGCCTCGGGGTCGAACATTCCGGTCGACTTCGACTTGCCAGCGGCCACCGGTCCCTCCGTGCGTGAGAAGAGACCGGCATGGTACCCGCTCGCGCCGGTCGTGCCTATCGCCGATAGCGCGTCCGGGTCGGATCAAGCGCGTGCTCAGCCGACCTGGACGATCGCACCTTCGGACGGCACGCCGTCGTCGTCGACCACGTGCAGCAGATAGTGCCCCGGGGGAGCGATCTTGCCGCTCGCCGGCCCGGTCACGCTCAGGCCGCCGGAGCCCGCCGAGAACGCGAGGCGAAGGAACCGCTGCCCCATGTTGAAGCAGTGCGTCGCGGAGGAGAGCCGGATCAGGTTCACCATGGTGATCGGGCGTGCGGCATCGATCTGGACGGTGCACCTGCTGCCGAAACCGATCCGGGACGGACTCGCGGCGATGACCGGACGCGGCCCGCGGAACAGATAGGGGGGCGAATAGATCTCGGCGTTGAAGTTCTCCACGCCGTGCTTGGATGCCGGACGACCGCCGCCGGCGGAGAGCACCCGTCCGTCCGGCAGCAGCACCGCGCTCGAGTGATAGAGCCGGGGCACCTGCATCGGGGCCATCGAGCCCCACTTGCCGGTGGCGGGATCCCACATCTCGGGCGTCATCGCCGCGACGCGGGCATCGTTCGGGCCGGCGCTCCCGCCCGTCACCAGCACCTTGCCGTCGGGCAGGACCGTGGCGTTCGGATAGCGGCGCGCATACTGCATGCTTGCGGTCGTCCGCCACTTCGGCGTCTTGGCGCGGAGATCGATCCATTCCGCCGTGGCGGTCGCCGGGTTGCCGCCGCCCAACGCCAGGATGCGGCCGGTGTCGTACATGACGACCGAGCCGTAGCTTCGGTTGGCGTAGTTGCGGGTCGGCCCCGCCGTCCAGCGCCCGGTGCCGCTGGTGTCGAGATAGAAGGTCTTCGGCCAGTTGCCGGCGAGGAAGACCTTGCCGTTGGGCGCCTGGAACGCCCACGGATAGAACGGCACCGCCTTGGACGCCGTCGTCAGCCGCCGCCAGCCGCCGGCGGTCTGCCAGACCTCCGGGACCTTGTTGGGGTCCTGCTCGTTGTAGCGGGTGCCGCCGATCGCCAGGATCTCGCCATTGGCCAGAGGGATGACGGTGGGATACCAGCGCGGCTCGGCCATGGTACAGTTCGCCGGCACCGACCAGACGTTGCCGCCGAGGCTGTCGAAGAACACCGCCTGGGTGGTGCCTTCATAGTAGTCGGTGGCGAGCTGGCCGCCGACGACCATCAGGCGCCCCTCGCGATTGAACGCATGTCCGGCGCAGAACAGATTGGCGGCGGCGAAGGGCTGGTACCAGGTGGTCGACGGATCGCCCCCGGACGGGATGTCGACCACGTGTGCCTGCGAGATCTCGCCGATGCCGGTCCGATTGTCGGTAAATGTAAAGATCTTTCCGGTCGGCAGAACGTGCAGATGTACAGCGATCTGAGGCCAGGAATGTATCTGAGACCAGGCGCCCAGCTCAGGAGTCTGCGCCGAAGCAGGCCGAGCGCGATTCAAGAGATATGGTGCGCCGAAACATAAACCTGCGGTCGCTTTGAGAAGATTGCGACGCGACTGTTTAGCCAGATTCGATAACATTTTTTGTTCCCGCTAAACTCAACGTATAATTTGTGTCGCAGTAGCGACCTGCGCATGTACCATAAGGTGACCAAACAATATAATGCAATATCTCGACGCGAGGAATCGCTTTATATCATATGAACTTAGAGTTGTGCATAATGATTTCATCCTTAGTTGATCTAAAGAGGTCGATACTTCCCGCGCGTTTTATCGACTTCCGATAGCAAAAAATTGCTTTCCGGGTGATCTGGCAATAGATATCGCGCGCATCAGTGGATAAGCGCGAGGTTGCCGCCGATGGAGGCTGCCAGCCGGGAAGAGGTCCTCCAGTGGCTTCGGCTTGCCCGGACGGAGGGAGTTGGCCCGATCACCTGTGGGCGGTTGCTGGCCTTGCACGGCAGCGTTGCCGCAGTCCTCAAGGATCTGCAGTGCCGACCGCTGGCGGACGGCCGGCCGTGTCGCATAGCCGCGCGCTCGACGGCGCTGGAAGAGCTAGCGGCCCTCCAGGAGCTTGCCGGCCATCTGCTGATCAGAGCGTCGCCGCGCTACCCCGGCCCGCTGCGCGAGCTGCCCGACGCGCCGCCGGTCCTCAGCGCGCGCGGCGATCTCGAGCTGTTGCACGGCCCGGCCGTGGCCGTTGTCGGCGCGCGCAATGCGAGTGCCGGCGGCTGCGTCTTCGCCCGTCGGCTCGCACAGGAGCTGGCCTCGGCGGGCATGGTGGTCGTCTCGGGACTGGCACGCGGGATCGACACCGCGGCGCATGAAGGTGCGCTGGCCGCAGGCGGTGCGACGGTCGCGGTGATCGCGACCGGCGTCGACATCGTCTACCCGCCCGAGAACGCCGAGCTGATGGAGCAGGTCGCGGCGCACGGTGCCGTGGTGAGCGAGCGTCCGCTGGGTGCGATCGCCCGGGCGAAGGATTTCCCGCGCCGCAACCGGGTGATCGCGGGCCTGTCGCTCGGCGTGGTGGTGGTCGAGGCGGCGCCGGCCTCGGGCTCGCTGATCACGGCCCGACTGGCGCTGGACTATGGTCGCGAGGTGATGGCCGTTCCCGGCAGCCCGCTGGATCCGCGGCACCGCGGCACCAACCAGCTCCTGCGCGAGGGTGCCCATCTGGTCGAGAGCGCCGCCGACGTCCTGGCTGTCCTCGGTCCCGTGCCGGAGCGTCGGCCAGCTCCGCCCGTGCGTGCCGCGCCCGTCGCCAGATCCGCGCCCAAGAAGATCGTCGCGCCGCCTGCGGCGATCGCCGCGCCGCTGACGGACCGGGTCATGGCCGCGCTGGGGCCGACGCCGCTCGCGGTTGACGAACTGATCCGCGAGTGCGATGCAGCCGCGCCTGAGATGCAGGCCGTCCTGCTCGAGCTGGAGCTGGCGGGACGCATCGACCGTCAGCCCGGCAACCGCGTCTGCCTGCGGGCCGGCTGAGCCGGGCAGACTGGTCGAGTTGAATCGAGGGTCGACCGTCCTGCCGAGGCCGACCCGGACGACGGAGCTTTGTGGGCATGGACGTCGTCGTGGTCGAATCGCCGACCAAGGCCAAGACCATCAACAAGTATCTGGGCGAGGGCTATCGGGTCCTGCCGAGCTATGGTCATGTCCGCGATCTGCCGGAGAAGGACGGCTCGGTCCTGCCGGACGAGGACTTCAAGATCCTCTACGAGGCGCTCGACGACCGGAAGAAGCGCATCGACGAGATCGCCCGAGCACTTCGCGACGGCGCCAAGCGGCTGATCCTCGCCACCGACCCCGACCGCGAAGGCGAGGCGATCTCCTGGCACCTGCTCGAGCTGCTCAAGCAGCGGCGGGCGCTGAAAGGCGTCGACGTCGAGCGCGTGGTGTTCCACGAGGTCACCAAGCCGGCCGTGCTCGAGGCGATGCGGCATGGCCGCAGCCTCGACGAGCATCTGATCGACGCCTATCAGGCGCGCCGCGCGCTGGACTATCTGGTCGGGTTCCGCCTCTCGCCGGTGCTCTGGCGCAAGCTGCCCAAGTCGGGCTCCTCGGCCGGGCGGGTGCAGTCGGTGGCACTGCGCCTGATCTGCGAGCGCGAAGCCGAGATCCACGCCTTCAGGGCACAGGAATACTGGACCGTCGAGGCGCTGCTGGAGACGCCGGAAGGCCGAGCCTTCAAGGCGCGGCTGACCCAGCTCGACGGCCGCCGGCTCGACAAGTTCGCCCTGCGCGACGAGGCGGCGGCGCGCCGTGCGGTGCGCGAGATCGAGGCCCGGGCGCTGGCCGTCGACACGGTCGAGAAGAAGCAGGTCAGCCGCAATCCAGCGCCGCCCTTCAGCACCTCGACCCTGCAGCAGGAGGCGTCGCGCAAGCTCGGCTTCTCCGCCGACCGGACGATGAAGACCGCGCAACGCCTGTTCGAGGGCGTGGACATCGGCGGCGAGACCGTCGGGCTGATCACCTACATGCGCACCGACAGCGTCCAGCTGTCGGGCGAGGCGCTCGGCGCCTGCCGCCGCCTGATCGGCCAGCGGCTCGGCCAGGGCTACCTCCCGGAGAGCCCGCGCCAGTACCGGACCAAGACCAAGAACGCCCAGGAGGCGCACGAGGCGATCCGGCCGACCGACCTGTTCCGCATCCCGTCCGAGCTGCGCGGCCACCTCGACGACGACCAGCGCCGGCTCTACGACCTGATCTGGAAGCGGACCGTGGCCAGCCAGATGGCGGCGGCGCTGCTGGACCGGGTGACCGTCGACATCGGCCCGGCCGATGGTGCGGTGGGGCTGCGCGCCACCGGCCAGACCGTCGCCTTCGACGGCTTCCTCAAGCTCTACCAGGAAGGCCGGGACGATCCCGCGGCCGACGAGGACGAGGACGGCGCCATGCTGCCGCCGCTCGCGGTCGGCGACCCGCTCAGGCAGCGCTCGGTGACGCCGCTGCAGCACTTCACCGAGCCCCCGCCGCGCTACTCCGAGGCCAGCCTGGTCAAGAAGATGGAGGAGCTCGGCATCGGCCGGCCGAGCACCTACGCCAGCATCATCTCGGTATTGCAGAACCGCTCCTATGTCCGGCTGGAGCAGAAGCGGTTCGTGCCCGAGGACAAGGGCTGGCTGGTCAACGCCTTCCTGGTCGAGAAGTTCGCCCATTGGATCGAGTATGACTTCACCGCCCAGCTCGAGAACCAGCTCGACGACGTGGCCGGCGGCAGCCGGTTCTGGAAGGACGTGCTGCGCGACTTCTGGGAGCCGTTCGCCGCGCGGCTGGCCGAGGTCGGTGAGCAGCGCCAGCGTGAGATCATCGATGCGCTCGACCATGCGCTCGGGCCGCTGCTGTTCCCCGGCGACGGCGAGACCGACCCGCGCCTGTGCCCGCGCTGCCACGAAGGCCGGCTCGGCCTCAAGCTGAGCAGCTTCGGCCCGTTCATCGGCTGCTCGCGCTATCCCGACTGCAACTACACCCGTGCCTTCACCATCGGCGGCGGCGAGGCGGCGGAGGGCAATGGCGGCGGCTCGGACCGGCTGCTCGGGGTCGAGCCGGCCAACGCCGAGGAGGTCTGGCTCAAGATCGGCCGCTTCGGGCCCTATGTGCAGCGGGCGACCGGCAGCGAGGCCAAGCGCAGCTCGCTGCCGCCCAGCGTCGGTCCGGAAGCGGTGGATCTGGAGCTGGCGCTCAAGCTGCTCGAGCTGCCGCGCGAGGTCGGCCGGGATCCGGAGAGCGGCCAGCCCGTGATGGCCGGCATCAATCGCTACGGGCCGTTCGTGCAGCTCGACAAGAAGTTCGTGCGCCTGGAGCCCGGCGACGACGTGCTGACCATCGGCATGAACCGGGCGATCACCCTGCTCAACGAGCCGGCCAAGGGCCGGCGTGCGGCAGCCCCGGCCGCACCGCTCAAGGAGTTGGGCCAGCATCCGCGTGACAACGAGCCGGTCCAGCTGCTCGCGGGCCGCTTCGGCCCGTACGTCAAGCACGGCAAGGTCAATGCGAGCCTGCCGAAGGCGATGAAGCCCGACGACCTGACCCTGGCGCAGGCGGTGCAGCTCCTCGCCGACCGGGAGGCGAAGCTCGCCGAGGGCGGCGGTCGCCCCGACCGGGCGGTGCGTGGCAAGCCCGCCGCCTCCAAGAAGCCGACGGGCACGGCCGCGAAGAAGGCGCCGGGCAAGAAGGCGGCCTCGCCCAAGGCCGCGAAGCGCAACTGAGCGTGGCCCGCCCGCGCCAGCCCGCCCACGCCCCGCCGACCCGCGCCGATGTCCTGCGCTATCTGGAGGGCGAGGGCGCGAGCACCGGCCGCAACGAGATCCTCCAGGCCCTGACCCGTGGCCGCGGCGATCGCGCCGCGATCAAGGCGATTTTGCGCGAGCTGGCCGAGGAGGGGATCATCGGCCGTCGCCGGCCCCGCTCGGAGCGCAAGGGGACCCGCGACGAGATCGCCGGCACGATGGTCCTCGACGTCACCGGAATCGATGCGGCCGGCGACCTGATCCTCGGCCATCCCGAGCACCCCGACCTCCGGGTCATCCTGCCGGTCGAGCATCTGGAGCGTGCCGCGCCCGGTGTCGGCGACCGGGTCCTCGCCCGCATCTATCCCGTCGGCGAGGGCGGCTACGAGGCGCGCCCGATCAAGGTCCTGCCGCGACGGCCGAGCGAGGTGACCGGCATCGTCGAGGCGGCCCGCGACGGCATGCGCATCCGCTCCGCCGACCGCAAGGCGCGGGCCGAGTTCGCGGTGGCGCGGCGCGATCTGGCCGGTGCGGAGCCGGGCGATCTGGTGGTGGCGAGCGTCCAGCAGGACCGCCGCCTCGGCCTCGCCCGTGCCGTGGTCAAGGAGAGGGTCGGCCGTCCCGACGACCCGGCGGCGCTGACGCTGATGACCGCGGTCTCGCAGGGCCTGCCGCTGACCTTCCCGCCCGAGGCGGTCGGGCTCGCCGACCGGGCGCGACCGGTGGCGCTGGGCAAGCGCGAGGATCTGCGCACGATCCCGCTCGTCACCATCGACGGCGAGGATGCCCGCGACTTCGACGATGCGGTCTGGGCCGAGGCCGACCCGGCAGCGGACAATCCCGGCGGCCATCGCCTGCTCGTCGCGATCGCCGACGTCGCGCACTATGTCCGCGCCAACGACGCGCTCGACCGCGAGGCGCGCCATCGCGGCAACTCGGTCTACCTGCCCGACCGGGTCATCCCGATGCTGCCCGAGGCGCTGTCCAACGACCTTTGCTCCTTGCGGCCCGACCAGGACCGGGCCTGCTTCGCGGTCTGGATCACGATCGACCGGCGCGGCACGATCCGGTCGTGGCGGTTCTGTCGTGGCCTGATGCGCAGCCGGGCACGCCTGACCTATACCCAGGTCCAGGCGGCCATGGACGGCGCGCCCGACGAGCGCACCGCACCCCTGGCCGACAGCGTGATCAAGCCGCTGTACGCCGCCCATGAGCGGCTGCTCGAGGCGAGGCACCGGCGCGGGACGATCGAGCTCGAGCTGCCCGAGCGCAAGATCGTGTTCGGCACGGACGGACGGCCGACCGGGATCGAGCGGCGCGAGCGCCTCGCCAGCCACATGCTGATCGAGGAGCTCATGATCGCGGCCAACGTCGCGGCCGCGTGCGAGCTCGCCGAGGCGCACGAGCCCTGCCTCTACCGCGTCCACGACAAGCCCGACCCGACGCGCCTGGAGGCGCTGGCGCAGTTTCTCGAGCATCTCGGCGTGCCGTGGAGCCGGACCGCCAAGCAGCCCGGCGACTTCACCCGGCTGCTGCAGGGGCTGGCCGAGCACGAGATGCGCGAGATGGCCTCCAGCTTCGTGCTCAGGAGCCAGGCGCAGGCGGTCTACAGCCCGAAGAACATCGGCCATTTCGGCCTCAACCTAAAGCGCTACGCCCACTTCACCTCGCCGATCCGGCGCTACAGCGACCTGGTCGTGCACCGTGCGCTGATCCGCAGGCTCGGGCTCGGCCCCGACGGGCTGGCCGAGGGCGTGGGCGAGGCGCAGCTCGCGAGCCTGGGCGACCACCTGTCGCGGACCGAGCGCAAGGCCATGGAGGCGGAACGGCGCGCGTTCGAGCGCCTGGTCGCCCTGTTCCTGGCCGACCGCGTCGGGACCCTGTTCGAGGCCCGGATCACGACGGTGGTCTATTTCGGGCTGTTCGTGACGCTGGACGAGACCGGCGCGGACGGGCTCGTGCCGGTCTCGACCCTCGGCGACGACGCCTTCCAGCTCGACGAGCGTCATCAGGCCCTGGTCGGCCAGCGCACCGGCGAGAGCTTCGCGCTGGGCGACCGGGTGCGGGTCGAGCTGGTCGAGGCCGACGCGGTGCAGGGCACGCTCCTGTTCCGGCTCGATCGGCACGAGCCCGGCCGGGGTGCCGTCCTCGCCCGGGCCGCATGGAAGAAGGGCGGCCCGCGCCGGGTGCCGCGACGCTCGCCCCGCATCCAGAGGCCGCGACGGAGCCGCGGCTGATCGATGTTCCGCCGCCTGCCGCCGCAATGGCGCGAGCTCGCGCCGGTGATGCTGACCGCGACCATGGTCGGCATGAACTTCTCCCTGGCGATCCCGCTTCTGTCTCTGGCCCTGGAGCGGGCCGGCGTCTCCAGCTTCGCGATCGGCCTCAACACCGCCGCCGGCGGCTGCGGGATCTTCCTGGTGGCGCCGTTCGTCGACTGGTTCGTGCGCCGCCTCGGCGTGGTCGGCTGCTTCCGCCTCGGACTGCTGGTCGCGGCCCTGTGCATGCTGCTGTTCCCGCTACGGGTCGATCCGTGGCTCTGGTTCGGCCTGCGGCTCCTGCTCGGCTCGATGGGCTCGCTGATGTTCGTGCTGAGCGAGGCGTCGGTGAACGCGCTGGCACCGGATGCGAGCCGCGGTCAGGTGCTGGGGGTCTATGCGACCCTGTTCAGCCTGGGGTTCGTCGCGGGGCCGCTCGTCCTGGCGCTGGCGGGCAGCGACGGTTGGACGCCGTTCGTCCTGGCCAGCGGCATGTTCCTCCTGTGTCTGTGGCCTTCCGGCCTGTTGGCTCCGGTGCAGGACCGGCTGGCGCACGGCGAAGGCGAGCGGCGTGGGCTGAGCGGCGTCTGGCGGGCGGCACCGCTGGCGCTCGGCGGCGTGTTCGTCTACGCCCTGCTCGAGGCCACCCAGTTCGCCCTCCTGCCGGTCTATGCCCTGGCCCAGGGCATGAGCGAGGGCATGGCCGCGGCCGCGCTCAGCATCTGGCTCTCGGGCAACATCCTGTTCCAGTACCCGCTGGGCTGGCTCGCCGACCGGACCTCGCGGCGAGCGGTCATGCTCGGCTGCACCGTGCTGGCCTTCCTCGGCCAGTCCCTGCTGCATGGCGTCGTCACCATGCCCGCCCTGCTCTGGCCGCTGCTGGTGGCCCTGGGTGGGCTGATGGGCGGGCTCTACACCATGTCCCTGGCCCTGATCGGCGAGCGGTTCCGCGGGTCCGATCTCACGGCCGCGAACACCGCCTTCGTCATGACCTTCCAGCTCGGCACCATCGTCGGGCCGCCCTATGCCGGCGCCGCCATGCAGGCGACCGAGATCGGGATCTTCCCGTTCACGCTGCTCCTGCCGCTGCTGGCGCTGGGCGGCGGAATCCTGGCCGGCATGCGCCGTCCTTGACTCGCCGGCGCGGCTGCCTATCTTGCGCGGCCGATCCCCGACCGATTCCAAGGACCGTCGTCCATGGCGAAGCCCGCCACTGTTCTGATCAAGCTCGTGAGCACCGCGGGCACCGGGTTCTTCTACACGACCAAGAAGAACCCCCGGAAGACCACGGAGAAGCTCGCGTTGCGCAAGTACGATCCCAAGGTGCGCAAGCACGTCGAGTTCAAGGAAGCCAAGATCAAGTAGCGGCTCCCGCCGCCTTGGATTGCGGAGCCCGCGCCCGGCGCGGGCTTTTCGATTCCTGATCCCCGCCGTTAGCGGTCCTTTAATCGGCCCGCGCTAGCTCTGGTCGCTGGCAACCGGAGACGGAGGGCGGTCGGATGAGGGTGCCGGCTCGAGCGTGGATGGCGGCGCTGCTGACTGCCTCGGCCGCTCTGCCGCTGCAGGTCGCGGCGGCGGCGACCCCGGGCGGCATTCTGTCGCTCACCGACCGCCCGCTGCCGATGGCGGTCGAGGGCGGAACGCTGGCCGAGGTCACCGCGCACGCGGTACCCTTTCCCCTGGGCAGCAGCACGCTCGACGGCGGCATCGCGGCGGCGCTCCACGCGATCCTCGCCACGGCCGCCACCGACTGCTTCCTCTTCGCCCAGATCGTCGGTCACGTGCAGCCCGGGCCGGCAGCGGACGGCGACACGCGCACCGCGCATCGTCTCGCCCGGGCGCGCGCCGATTCTCTGGCCGCGGCGCTGGAGCGGGCCGGCATCCCGGCCGGATCGGTCGCCACGACCTGGGATTTCGGCTTCGCCACGCCGCAGCCACGCGCGACGCTCTGGCTGTTCGAGCGCATGGCGGGGACGGATTGCCATGGCACGCCGTTGCCGGGCACGACCCCTTCCACCGTGATCGTGGCCGCGGCCGACGCGGGCGCCCCAACCTCGGCGGCAGCCGCTTCGGCGAGCGATCCGCTCGAGCCGGCACCGGGAATTCACCTGCCGCGGCCGGATGCGCTCGCCAGCGCACCCTCATCGGCCGAGCCGGCTTCGGAGGTGCGCGATCTGGAGCCGGCGCCCGGCATCCACCTGCCGGACGTCGCGATCGCCGCGGCCGACGGCCCCACGGTCGAGCCCGGTGTCGGGGGTCGATCGCAAGGCCGGGCGCCCGCCGCGGAGGAGGAAAGCGTGTCGGCGTCGATCGAGGCGGTCGAGATCGCGGCGCCCGAGCCGCAGGCCGGCCCCCCTTCGGCCGGCGTTCCGGAGCCCCGGGCGTCCACGAGCCCCGACACGATCGAGATCACGTTCGATCCCGACAGCAGCTTCCTCTCGCAGGCGGCGGCGGCCGATCTGGAGGCCTGGCGGTCGATGCTGGCGGGCACTGCGCATGTCTGCCGGGTGGAGGTGGTGGCAACGGTCGGCGATCGGGCAGGGCGACTGGAGCCGGAGCGGGCGCGGCTCTACAACGAATGGCTGGCGGAACGGCGCCGGGGCCGGCTCGTCGACTGGCTGCGGACACGGTCGGAGTGCGAGCTGCGCGAGCTGCGCCTGGATTTTCAACGCCACGACGAATCGCGCCGCGTCCTGCTGCGCCTCTCGGCCGAGCCCGCGTCCGGTCCTCTCGCCGCTCCGGGCGGCGGGGCGGGCGAGCGGAACGGAAGCGTCGGGACGCTCAGCCGCAGTCCGGCGCCGGCAGGGTCTCCAGCCTCTCCAGCGCCGCGTCGAGCTTGAACTCGCCATAGTCGAGCCGGACGCTGCTCATCACGCCGACCTGCGACAGGTCGAACGAGATCTCGAACTGCGGCAGGGCGTCGTCGCCTTCGAGCGGGAAATAGGCGAGGCTGATCGGCCACGCCGTCTCCGACGCGCCGTCCGGCGTGGTGACCGTCTTGGCCTGGCCGATCACGGCCGTCGCCCTGGTGAGCGCATCCTCGCCGGAGCCGTCGAACACCTGCCGGCTCAGGATATGCTCGCCCGCCCGTGCCGCCGCGATCAGGTCGGCGACATGCTCGGTGGGAAAGATGGTGCCCGCCGGGAGGGGCACCTCCTCCGGCTTGGGCAGGGTGTAGTTGACCACCCCCTCGGCACCGGGAGCGCCGAGCCTCGCCGAGCCCCGGAACTCCTCCTCCTTGGTGGTGCCGTCGAAGGAGCGGACATTGAACCGCAGCTGGGTGCGGTCGAGCGATTCCCAGCTCGAGAACCGTACGTCGTAGGCGAACCCCGGGCCTTCGGTCGCCTCGGCGACGAAGCCGAGCCGCTGCTGGCTCAACCACCCGTCGCAGGCTGCGCGCCATTCGAGCACGAGCCCGCCGCGCACCCGGGTCAGGCTCGAGCCGGAATCGGAATCGGCGAGGGTCAGCCGGTAGAGCGCACGGTGCGACAGGAGTCCCGCGGCCGGACTGGCGGCATCGGCGGGAGCTGCGACCGCAACCGAGACGGCGAGGGCTAGGCCGGAGCCGACGAGCCGGACGTGGCGGAACACGGATCACTCCCATGGATGACGGCTGCGACGACGACAGGCTAAGAGATGGGCGAGCACGCCGGAAGACAAGGGGGAGGGCAAGCATGCAACAGCCGAGGCTGTTGGTAACACGCCGGCTGCCGGCCGCGGTCGAGGCGCGGGCGCAGCGGGACTACGACGCGCGATTGAACCCCGACGACCGGCTGTACGGCGCTGAGGAGCTGGTCGGCCTCGCGCAGGATGTCGACGGCGTCCTCACCTGCAGCACCGAGCGCTGGCCCGCCGAGGTCATCGAGCGGCTGCCCGCCGGCCTGCGCATCATCGCCTCCTTCTCGGTCGGCCATGAGCATCTCGACCTGGCCGCGTGCCGAGCGCGCGGCATCGTCGCCACCAACACGCCCGACGTCCTCACCGAGGCCACGGCCGACGTCGCGATGCTCTGCCTCCTGGGTGCCGCGCGCCGGGGTTGGGAAGGCGGCACCTTCCTGCGCGAGGGGCGGTGGCAGCGGACCAACATGACCGAGCTGCTCGGCCTCGAGCTGCGCGGCAAGGTGCTCGGCATCGTCGGCATGGGCCGGATCGGGCAGGCCATGGCGCGCCGGGCGCGCGGATTCGGCATGGTCATCCACTACCACAACCGCAAGCCGCTCCCCGCGGACGAGGCGCAGGGTGCCGTCTACCACGCCTCGCTCGACGAGCTGCTGCCACATTGCGCGTTTCTTTCGCTGCACTGCCCGGGCGGCAGCGCGACGCACCAGATGATCAATGCCCGCACGCTGGAGCTGCTGCCGCCGGGGGCGGTGCTGGTCAACACCGCCCGCGGGACTCTGATCGACGACGGGGCATTGATCGAAGCGCTGCGCTCCGGCCGGCTGTTCGCCGCCGGTCTCGACGTGTTCGCCGGCGAGCCCGCCTTCGACCAGGGCTATCTCGCCCTTCCCAACTGCTTCCTGCTGCCCCATCTCGGTAGTGCCACCATCGAGACGCGCGACGCCATGGGCTTTCGCGCCCTGGACAATCTCGACGCGTTCTTCGCCGGAAGGCCGGCGCCGGACGCGCTCACCTGAGCGGACCGCACCGCATCATGCCGAGCCAGCGCTGCAGGTTTCTTCTCGCTCTCGCCCTCGCCGGCTGGATGGCGGCGGCTCCGGCCCGGGCCGACTGCCCCGGTGCCGAGGCGTTCATCCAGGACGCCGCGGAGCGGACGCTCGGCATCCTGAACGCGCCCGGGGCGACGGATCAGCAACGGCTCGCCGGCATGAGCAAGCTGCTGTTCGAGGTCGCCGACATTCCGCTGATCGCCCGCATCGTGCTCGGGCGCCATTGGCGATCGGCAACCGAGGAGCAGCGCACCGCCTATCTCGACGCATTCCGCGTCTATGCGCTCGACAGCCTCGCCTACCGCTTCGCCCGCCTCGGCGGCGAGGTGGGGCTGAAGCCGCTCGGCCGCTGCGTGGAGGACGGCAACGATGCCCTGGTCGCGAGCGAGGCCTCGCTGCCGAGCCGGCCGCAACCGGTGCGCATCGACTGGCGCGTGCGCGACGAGTCCGGCGACTACCGCCTCATCGACGTCGCGATCGAGGGCGTCAGCATGGTGGTCAGCAATCGCAGCGAGTTCGACTCGGTGGTCGGGCGTCAGGGCCTGGACGCGCTGATCGCTCAAATTCGCGGCAAGTCCGCCGAGCGCTCCTAGGCCGATCCGTCGCGCGCCAGCGACTTGATCGTCAGTCCGGCGAACCGTGCCTCCAGGCCTGCGGCCTTGGGGCTGCAGGCATAGATCCCGGCCCGGACCGCACCGCCGCGATCCGCCTGGAGGCGGCCGAGGCGGATCTGGCTCCAGGTGCTGCCCGCCACGGCCGCCTCGACGAGATAATCGGCACCGCGGCGGGTGATCCGGAACGCCAGGTCGCGGGCCCGCACCGGATCCAGATCCTGGGTCGACCAGTCGGACCAGCCGTGGTTGGTGATCACCGCCCCCAGCCGGCTCGGCGCTCCGGGCTCGTGCTCGACCGAGGTCTTGAGCCAGCAATCCGCGTCCAGTCGGACCATGAGCCCCGCCTGGTCGTACTGGTGCTCGGGTGCTACCGCGACCCGGCTCTCCATGACGAAGTCGCCCTCCATCGCGGCGAGCAGGGCGTGGCCGTTGTCGACCCGGAACCCGTAATGGGTGCCCTGCCAGAAGTCGGTGCCGGCGGTCGTCGACAGGCACAAGCCCTGGGCTCCCAGGCGCCAGCTCGGCGGCGGACAGTGCCAGGCGAGGCGTGGATCGAGCTCCTCGCCGGCGAAGGTCTCGTCGAGCCACGGCCCTGCGCTCACGTTCCCGTCCCTTCCTGCCGCGACGCCCGCACGAGCCCGGACAGCTCGCGCGCCGCCGAGCGCGGCGATTGTGCCGCGCAGATCGCGGAGACGACGGCGATGCCGTCCGCGCCGGCGGCTATCGCGGATGCGGCATTGGTTCGGTCCAACCCGCCGATGGCGACGATCGGCAGCCGGGTCAAGGACCTGATCCCCGCAAGGCCGGCGAGACCCATGGTGGGAGCCGCGTCGAGCTTGGTCGCGGTCGCGAACACCGGCCCGACGCCGAGATAGTCGACCGCATGTTCCGGAACGTGGGCCAACTGCTCGGCGGCGGTGATGCTGAGCCCAACGATCGCACCTGGACCGAGCCGGGAGCGGGCCAAAACTGGCGTTGCGTCGGACTGGCCGACATGCACCCCTGTCGCCTCCGCGGCGGCGGCGATCTCGATCCGGTTGTTGACGATCAGCGGCACACCAGCGGGCTTCAGCAGCGCCATCAGGCTGCGGGCCAGGGCGACGAGCTCCGCATCAGGGGTGGTGTCGTCGCGCAGCTGCACCATGGTGACGCCGCCGGCGACCGCCTCGGCGACGACCGCCTCGACGCCCAGCTCCCCGCAGAGCGCGCGGTCGGTCACCAGATAGAGGTCGAGCGTGAAGGACGGTCTCACGCGATGCGCGCCAATCGCGCCGCGGTGGCGCCGTCCAGGGCGCCCAGAGCGTCGAGGAGTGCCGGGACGAAGCTGCCGCAGCCCGCAGCCCGCGCTGCGGCGAGCTCGGCGGCGACGCCGTAGGCGGCGAGCGCGCCGGCGGTCGCCTCGAGCGGATCGGCGAGGACGGCGGCCCAGGCGCCGATCAGCGCGGACAGCGCACAGCCGGAGGCGGTGGTGCGGGTGAGCAGCTCATGGCCGTTGGCGACGGTGAGCGTGCGGCTGCCGTCGGTCACCAGGTCGACAGCACCGGTGACCGCGACGACGGCGCCGCTGGCCCCAGCCAGCCGCCGCGCCGATTCGCCCGCCGCCTCCGCTCCGGCCGTGCTGTCCACGCCCTTGCCCCCGATGCCGGCACCGGCGAGCGCCATGATCTCGGACGCGTTGCCGCGGACGATGCGGGGCCGCCGCTCGACAAGCGCCTGAGCGGTCTCGCGCCGGAAGGTCGTGGCGCCCACCCCGACCGGGTCCAGGATCCAGGGGCGCCCCGCCGCGACGGCACCCGCGACCGCGGCCTGAGCACCCTCGATCCAGTCGCGCGTCAGCGTGCCGATGTTGACGACCAGAGCGCCCGACATGGCCGCGAGCGTACCCGCCTCTTCCGGTGCGGCCGACATGATCGGCGAGGCACCGGCGGCGATCAGCACGTTGGCCGACAGGGTCATGGCGACCAGATTGGTGACGTTGTGGACGAGCGGGCCCCGCTCGCGGATGCCGTCCACGCCGGCGGTGACGAAGTCGGTCATGGCTCATCCTCGGCGAACAGGTCCCGTGCATAGCTGGCCAGGGGCGGCGGCGGATCGGGGATCAGGCCGCGCCCGGCGAGGAAGTCGGCGAAGCGCACATAACGGCCGTGGTCCAGCGCCGCGGGACGATGGGCGAAGCGCGGCAGGGTGTCCCGCCAGGCACGATGGTTGAGCTCGTCGTCCAGGCTGGGATCCGTGCCCTTGAACACGTCCCAGGCCTCGTCCGGATGGTTGATGGTCCAGGCGGTCGCGGCCTCGACCGCGAGGAGGAAGCGGCGCAGCGCCGCGCGGCCCAGATCGTCGCGATGGGCGACGTAGATCAGCTCGTCATAGCCGGGCACGCCTTCCTCCTCGGGGAAGAAGGCCCGTCCCGGCCGCCCGACCAGGTCCATCTGGTTGAGCTCGAAATTGCGGAACGCGCCGATCACGGCGTCGACCTGGCCCGCCAGGATGGCGGGCGACAGGGAGAAGTTGACGTTGACCAGCTCGACGTCCGCGAGCTTCAGGCCGTGGCGCTCGAGCATGGCGCCGAGCAGCGCGTCCTCGAAGCCGCCGACCGAGAAGCCGACCTTGCGCCCCTTGAGGTCGGAAACGCTCTGCACCGGACCGTCGGCCAGCGCCACCAGGCTGTTGAGCGGTGTGGCGACCAGCGTGCCCACCCGCACCAGCGGCAGTCCCTGTGCCACCTGGAAGTGCAGCTGCGGCTGGTAGGACACCGCGAGATCGG
>JBFWWD010000072.1:0-22545 GCA_050246385.1 Geminicoccaceae bacterium | reverse complement strand
GCGCCATCAACATCGCTGCCGGTGCCGACAAACCCGGCATCGGCAATGTCATCCGCTACAACGATATCTACGCCACCAATACCACCGCGGGCGCGGTGACGCTGAAGAACGACGCCAACCGGTTCTACGACGTGGTCGGCGTCAATTTCGGCCAGGACCTCGACGTCTACGGCAACGTCATCCGCAACGGTACCGACGACGTGATCGAGGCCGACAACGCCGCGATCAACGTGCGGATCTGGGGCAACTATCTGGATTCCGCCCTGAGCATGATCAGCCTGCAGCTCATGCAGGCCGGTCCGGCCTACATCTTCCGCAACGTCTTCGATCGCGGCGCCGACATCAAGGCCGGCAATCCCGGCACCTACAATGTCGGCGTCGCCGGTTCCACCTACGGCAGCGCCGCGCCCCTGAAGTTGAAACAGAACAACGGCGGCGCGACGAAAGCCTTCGTCGGCCCGGTCTACATCTATCACAATACGTCCCTGCGCGCGGGTCTCGACGGGTTCTCGTCAGGCTACGGGATCAGCGGCAACACCGCCGCGAAGGAACCGAACAACTTCTTCAACGTCATCTCGGTGAACAACGTCTTCATGACCGCAGCGAACTACCTCAACGACACTCACCCCAAGGATTGGGTCGGCTACCGCTTCTCCGACATGTACAACCGCCCGAACCGGGTCAACGCGACCTATCTGATCACCGACAGTCTTTATGCCACGGCGGCCTGGAAGTCCGGCCACGGCCCGTCGGGGACCTGGGCCCCGGCGCCGGCCGTCCCGTCGGGCCGCTACCAGGTCGTGAATGCCGGCGAGGGCGTGCCCCTGCCGAACTTCAACGACGAAGCCAGCCGCGGCCGTGGCGCGCAGCAATATCGCGCGGACCTGGATGGTGCCATGGGCTTCGGACGGAGTGCCAATTGGACCTACCGCACCGCGCGGTGAACCGCCTCGGTTTCCCCATGGTCACCGCTCTCGCGCCACGCTAGTGGAGGCGACCACGCGGCGGAACGAAGCGGACAGGAGACATCATGCGCGCGCTCGGGATCGCATTCACCTTGTTTCTTCTCGGGGTCGCGCAAAGCGAGGCCGGCGTGCTCGACCGGGCGCGCGAGACGGGCGAGCTGCGGATCGCCTACCGGGCCGACGCGGAGCCGTTCTCCTACCTGAACGGGGAAGGCAAGGCCGCCGGCTACTCGGTCGATCTGTGCAAGGCGGTCGCCCGCACGGTGGCACAGCAGGTCGGCAAGCCCGACCTGAAGCTGGTCGAGGTCGAGGTCTCCGCCACCGACCGGCTGGAGGCGGTGGTCGGCGACAAGGCTGACATCCTGTGCGAGGCGACCTCCGTCACCCTGAGCCGGCGCAAGACGCTCGATTTCTCGCTGCCCACCTTCGTGACCGGGGCGACGCTGCTCTATCCCGTGGACGGCGCCAAATCGTTCGAGGAGCTCGGCGGCAAGAAGGTCGGCGTCCTTGCCGGCACGACCACCGAGACCGGCCTGCGCGAGGCGCTGGAGCGGGCCAAGATCCCGGCCGAGGTGGTCACGGTGCCGACCCACACCGATGGTATCCAGATGCTCGCGTCGGGCGAGCTCGCGGCCTATTTCGGGGACGGCGCCATCCTGCTCTTCAATCTGATGCAGAGCCCGTTCCGCGACCGCCTGCGCGTCTCGGACAAGGTGCTCAGCTTCGAGCCCTATGCGCTGGCCCTGCCCCGCGGCGACGAGGAGTTCCGGCTCGCGGTCGACGGGACCCTGGCCGGGCTGTCGCGCAGCGGCGAGGTCAGCAAGCTGTTCGAGACGGCGTTCGGCCCCGGCGCCACCCCGAGCGACCTAGTGCGCGCGCTCTGGATCCTCAACGCGCTGCCGGAGTGAGCCGAGGCACCGGTCAGTTGACGTAGCCGAGGCCGCGCAGGCGCTCAAGCGTGTCGGGATCGATCACGCGCCCGTCCGCCTCCTGCTCCGTGAGCCTGCGCCAGATATCCATGTTGATGTCGCGCAGGTCGCCGAGGAACGCCTGCTGGCGCGAGCGGACGACGAGGTCGGGCGCGAATCCATAATCCAGCTCCTCGCTCGACGGGGCGTTCACCTTCGTCACGAACGTCCCCAGGAACGTCTGCAGGCCGGGCGCGTACAGGTGCTGGCGCGGCCAGACCCAGGTCGAGCTGAGCAGGTGCCAGTCCCGGAAATAGGTCGATCCGCACCGACACGGATCACCCTTGTTCATGGCCGTCGGCTCCTCCGACACGATCACCCGATCGCGCCAGCGCTCGGGCTCGGATCCGTCGATCAGCCCGGTGAGCGGATGCCCTTGGATCAGCAGACCCTCGCGATCGACGCCGGCGAGGTCCAGCACGGTCGGCATCAGGTCGATGAGCTGTACCGGGGCGGCGATGCGCTTGGGGTGAGGGAAGCGGGAAGGATGGACGAGCATCAGCGGCACGTGGGTCGTGGTCAGAAGGCCCGGCGGCCGGTGGTCCCACATCCGGTTGCCGAACGGGCCACGCTCCCCGAGATGCTCGCCATGGTCCGACATGAGCACGACGAGCGTGCTCGATGCCAAACCGGACTGATCGAGCCGACGGAAGAACTCACCGACGACCCTGTCATTATGCGCGATCTCCGCATCGTAGAGCTTGCGGCGCAGCTCCATGGAAGGCTTTTCGACCCACGGCGCGTCATAGAAGCGACTGCGCTTGACCGGGGTACCGTCCGTGGGCGCTTCCGCCGCGTACTGTTCGCGGAAAGGCGAAACCGGATCATAGGGCGCGTGCGGATCGATCGCATGCAGGTAGAGGAAGAAGTTGCGGTCGCTGTGGGCATTGAGCCACCGCGTCACCGCTTCCCCATTGAACGCCACCTCGGTGGTCGATCCTTCCGGGGAAAGATCGGTCACCCGATCGAAGCCCTGGTGCAGCCCGGCGAAGGGGCCGACGTTGCCGTTCTGCAGGAAGGACGCCGTGACATAACCCTGCGCCCGCAGGATCTCGGCCAACGTCAGATGGCGGTCGCTCAGCACGTCCGAGAAGTGCCAGAGCCCGTTCGCGGTCGGATAGAGGCCCGTCATGTAGGCGGCGGCCGAGGGCCGGGTTTTCGTCGCCTGCGAGACCGCCTGCTCGAAGACGATGCCGCGCTCGGCCCCCAGGCGCTTCTTGAAAGGGGTCGTGTCGCTGGCATAGCCGTAGAGGGAGAGATGATCGGCGCGCTGCGCGTCCTCGACCAGGACGATGACGTTGAACCGGTCCGGCGGCGTCCCGGACAGGGTCGGGCTGCTCCAGAAGCCGACATTGGCGGGATCGCCGCTCACATGCAGGCGCAGCTTCACTTCCTCGCCGGCGAAGCGTGCGAGGTCGATGCGGGCGTCGCGCCACTCGCTCGCGGAGCGGACCTCGACGTCCTGCAAGGGCTCGGCATGGCCATCGGGTCGGACGATTGTAACGCCGAAACGAAGCGCCCGGCCCTCGAGCAGGACACCCATGCCGAGATCCAGGCGCGGTTGCCGTGCCGGGACGCGGACAGGGAACTCCAGCTCCTGCTCGGGCCGCATGAACAGCACGGGCCGCAGCTCGCCTGCCTTTCCCTCGTACTCGCGGCCGCGGGCGCTCGCCATGTAACGGGCGGTCTTCGAGATGAAGCGGATGAAATCGATCTCGACCGTCGCGCCCGGAACGTCGGACACCTGCAGATAGAGCTGTCCGAGGCTCTCGCCCGGGGCGAGCCCGCGCGAGAGGACCGTGCGCGCGTTGACGATGTAGGTCTGGAATTCGCCATGCCCGCGGAAACGTAGATCGAGGATGTCGTGCCACATCTGGCCGTCGGCCCGTCCGCCGGCCGGCGCCCAGCCGAGCCGCAGATAGCTGCCCTGGTCGGCACGCATGCGGATGAGGATCTCGCCCACGTCATCGCGCGGCACGTCGAGGGCAACGGCATTGATCAGATAGTCCTCGGGATCGCTGACGACGCTCAGCGTCCCCTCGCCCGTCGAGATCTTCAGGCGGCCCGCCGCTGCGGCAAGCTCAGGTCGGTGCGGGTCGTCGAACTCCAGCGCCGCGATCACGTCCTCGCCCGGTGGGCCTGCCGCCGGCTCGAGATTGACCTTCGCCCGATCCAGCGCGTCGTCGAGCCGGAGATACTCACCCGTGCGGGGGTTCGGCCGCATCGCGGCCAGGGCGACTTCCTGATATTCGGGCTGCGCGCGGTCTTGGAGCTCCCTCGCCTCGGCCAGCACGCGTTCCGAGCTCTCGGCGAGGGCGCCGGCGTCCAGGCGGAGATAGTTGACGAGGTGGAGGACCGCGAGCCCCACCACCAGAGCCGAGACCGTGAGCAAGCCTGTCCGGACGAGTCTTGCGCGTGCCACCGTCGCATCCACACTGAGGCGGGCGGCATGACGATCGTTGGCTGCCCGTGCTAGACGGTGTCCATGACGACGATCGCCACCTGGAATGTCAACTCGGTCAACGCCCGCCTACCCAACGTTCTGGCATGGCTGGGCGAGGCGGGGCCCGACATCGTGCTGCTGCAGGAGATCAAGTGCCTGGATGCGGCCTTTCCGACCGAGGCCGTCGGCGAGCTGGGCTACAATGCCGTCACACACGGGCAGAAGAGCTACAACGGCGTCGCGATCCTCAGCCGGCGGCCGATCGAGGACGTGGTGCGTGGGCTGCCCGGCGGCGAAGGCGACGAGCAGGCGCGTTACCTGCAGGCGACGAGCGGCGATCTCCGCGTCGCCTCCATCTACCTGCCCAACGGCAATCCGATCGGCACCGAGAAGTTCGGCTACAAGCTCGCCTGGATGGAGCGCCTGCGCACACATGCGGCCGCCCTGCTCGAGCTGGAGGAGCCGGTCGTGCTGGGCGGCGACTACAACGTCATCCCCGAGCCGATCGACTGCCACGATCCCAAGGCGTGGCTGGGCGACGCCCTGTACCAGCCGGAGAGCCGGCGCGCGTTCCGCTCGCTGCTTCATCTGGGCTATACCGAGGCGTTCCGGGCACTGCATCCGGATCAGCGTGGCGCCTACAGCTTCTGGGACTACCAACGCGGCGCATTCCAGCTCGACCACGGCATTCGCATCGACCACTTGCTCCTGTCGCCCCTGGCGGCCGACCGGCTCGTCGGCTGCACGATCGACAAGGACCCGCGCCGCCTGCCCAAGGCATCGGACCACACGCCGGTGATTGTCGAGATCAGGGACTGACGGCGGTTAGTTCCCATGCCGCTGCGCCTGGGCCGGTGGCTGCGAGCCGCCCAATCTGGCGCAGCTCCAGGTGGTGAGGCCGCGTCAGACCAGCTCGTAGCTCGCGTCGACGAGTCGCACGCGGCTCACGAACCCGGTGCCCTGGTCGATCTCGGTGCCGAGGGTAAGGGTGCCGGTGACCAGGATGCGCCGGTTGAAGTCGACCCAGTCCTGCGGCTCGTCCAGCCGGACCAGGACGATGTCGGTCGGCCAGGTGAGCTCGCTGTCGCAGAACGGGCAGACCGACATCGGCAGCTTGGTCAGCACGAAGAAGGCGGCATCCGGCTTCAGGGGCGGAGCCATGAAGCCGGGAATGCTCACCGTCCTGTCCGCGAGCGCCAGGGCCTGTGGCGAGAACTCCGCGCCACGGGCATAGAGGTCGCGGATCAGGATACGCTCGGCGGCGGCGCCCGACCGGGTGAAGGCGCCCGCCGCGAGAACACCGATCGCCAAGGAACGTCGCGAAATCCCGGTCATCGTTCCATTCCTACTGCGCGGAGGCCTGCTTCTGCGTCAGCCGCTCGCCGATCTTCGAGGCATAGTTCATGACGTGGAAGGTGTAGTTCTCCTCCACCGTGCCCTGGAACAGATGGGACCAGGGGCCGATGGCGTAGATGCCGAGATCCTCGCCGCCGTGGGTTTCGCTCCGCATCGGGACCAGCGTCTGCTGGATGTAGTCGGGATCGGTCGCCTCCTCCATGGTGACGGCGGGGCGCTCCTGGCCCTTCTGCTGGCCTCCCGGACCGTTCGCGAAGCTGACGGTCGTGTAAGGCTTGGCGTCCAGCCCAAGCATCGGCTCGCCGTCGACGCCGATCGAGATGCCGAGGATCGGGTTGCCGCGCTTGGCGTAGCCGGCGATGGTCAGGGTGTGGCTGTGGTCGCCGGTCACGACCACCAGCGTCTCGTCGAGATCGACCTTGCGCAGGATGGTCTTCACGGCCTCGTTGAGCGCGACCGCGTCGGTCAGGGTCCGGAAGGCGTTCCCGGCGTGGCTGCCGTGATCGACGCGACCGCCCTCGACCAGCAGCACGAAGCCCTCGGGATTCTTGCTCAGGATGTCGATGGCCTTCCCGGCCATCTCGGCCAGGGACGGCTCGCCCGCCTTGTCCTTCGGCCGATCGTAGTCAAACTCCATGTGCGACATCTCGAAGAGGCCGAGCACATGGTCGACGTTGGCCGGGTCGAGCTGGTCGAACTGCTCCTGATTCCAGACAAAGGCGCCGCTGTTGCCGTAGCGCTCCAGCCAGGCCTTGGTCAGGTCGCGGCCGTCCTTGCGCTTGCCCTTCTTGCCCTCGTCCTCGGGGTCGTCGACCGTATCCGGCAGGAAGTTGGCCCGGCCGCCGCCCATGGCGACCTCGAGCCCGTCGCCGTAGCGCATCTCCACGAGTTGCCGGGCGATGTCGGCGCAGCCGGCCGCGATCGCCTCCGGCGGCATCGCGGCGTCCGATTCCCAGTCGCGGCTGGCGATGTGGGAGTAGGTGGCGCCCGGGGTCGCATGGGTGGCCGTCGCCGTGGTCACCAGGCCGGTCGACATGCCGATCGACTCGGCCATTTCCCACAGCGTCGTGACCGCCTTGTTCTTCTGGTCGTCGCAGCTGTCGAGCTTCGAGGTATGGTTGATCCCCATCACGTCGTTGATGGTTTTGACGCCGGTCGTCATCGCCACCGCGCTCGGCGCGGAATCGGTGATCTGCGCGTCGGACGAGTAGGTCTTGGACGCCGCCATGTGCGGGAAGGCTTCCCAGGCGAGGATGTTGGACTCGCCGTCCACGCCGCGCTGCTGGCCCTCGAAGATGCGCGCCGCGGTCACGGTGGAGAAGCCCATGCCGTCGCCGACGACGAGGATGACGTTCTTCGCCTGGTTGGTGTTCCTGGGCTGCGTGAGGATGCGCTGGAGCTGCCCCTGCGCCTGCTTGAAGTAGGGATCGTCACCCTGCACCAGGCGGGCGTCCTCGGCCCTGGCCTGGCCGGCCACCAGCGCCAGCGCCGCGGTGCCGAGCACCAGGCTGAGAGAGAGTTTCGTCGATGGCGACATGCGTTCGAACCTCCCGGAGCTTTTGGCGGCCATCCAACTGAGGCCGCTGGAGCTTTTGTGACAGCCAGATGACAGCTTGGCTATCAGAACATGACCAAACCGCAATCAACATGGGGAGAGGTACAACCATGTCGGAGCCTCGTGAGGGCGGCTGTTTCTGCGGCGCGGCCCGCTACCGGGTGGCGGGCCCGCCGATCGACGCCGGCTACTGCCACTGCCGGATGTGCCAGCGCAGCGTCGGCGCGCCCGTGGTCGCCTGGGGAACCTGGCCGAGCGGCAGCTTCCAATGGCTGACCGAAGAGCCCGCGACCCTCGCCTCGTCGGCCGAGGGGCGGCGGCAGTTCTGCGCGCGGTGCGGCACCCAGCTCCTGTTCCGGGCCACGGACGAGCCCGAGCGGGTGGACATCAACCTCGCCACTCTCGACGACCCCGCTGGGATCGTGCCGGAGTACCATGTGTGGACCGCAAGCCGGATCCCCTGGTTCGAGACCGCGGACGCGCTGCCCCGCTATCCGGATGCGGGCCGCGATCGGCCCGGTCTGCGCGAAGGGTCGTTGTGAGCCGGTCTGGTCGCCGGGCTAGGCATCCGCCTGGTCGAGATGGAGCTCGACCATGATCTCGTTCGCCAGGCGCTCGAGAACGCCACGCAGCTCGTCGGCAGGCAATCCGGCGGGCACCTTGAGCCGCGCCTCGACCTCGAACATGCGCTCGCCCGAGAAGGAGGCGCTCACCAGCCGGGTGGTGAGCTCCTCGATGTTCACACCGCGGCCCGCCAGGGCCTGCGCAATGTCGCGCACGATGCCGGGGCGGTCCTGTCCCATGAGCTCCAGGCGCAGGATCCGCTGGGCCTCGGTCGGCTCCTCCGACCCGCGCTCGACCGTCACCTTCAGGCCCTGGGCCGCGAGCGCATCGAGCTCCACCAGGAACCGCTCGACCTCGGCGTCGGGCACCTCCACCAGCAGGATGCCGGCGAACCGGTCGGCCAGCCGCGCCATCCTGCTTTCCAGCCAGTTGCCGCCCGCCGCGGTCACGCGCTCGGAGAGCGACTGTACCAGCCCGGGGCGATCGCGCCCAATCAGCGTGAGCGTCAGCGCCGTCATCCTGCCCTCCCCGATCCTGTCGCTGGGCCTGCCATTCCGATGTGTCCGGCGCGCGACTTGCCGTCAAGCCCGGCAGAGGCTCGCCTGGCCGACCTGCGGGGCGCCGCGCCGATGATCGCCGACGTCGCAGTGGTCGGCGGCGGCCTTGCCGGGGCGGCCACCGCTCTGCGCCTCGCTCGGGCTGGACACTCGGTCGCCCTGCTCGAGCGCCAAGCCGAGCCCCACGACAAGGTCTGCGGCGAGTTCCTGAGCGGCGACGCGGTCGTGGAGCTCGACGGTCTCGGGGTCGACTTGGCCGCGCTGGGCGCCGTCCCGATCGGGCGGGTCCGACTGCGCTCCGGCTCCTTGCAGGCCGAGGCAGCCCTGCCCTTCTGCGCCTTCGGCCTCTCGCGGCGACGGCTCGACGAGGCGTTGCTGCACCTCTGCGCCGGCGCGGGTGTCCTCGTGCGGCGCGGTGCGGCCGTGCATGAGCTGTCCGAGAATGGCTCGGGCATCCGCCTGCGCGGCGCAGGGTTCGAGCACCTTGCCGATCGAGCGGTTCTCGCCACCGGCAAGCACGACCTTCGCGGCTGGAGGCGCGGCGGAGCGTCCGGTCTGATCGGGCTCAAGCTGCATCTGCGGCTGGCCGATGGCCCGCAGGCGGTCTTGGCTGGCACATGCGAGCTCTACCTGTTCGAAGGCGGCTATGCCGGTCTCCTGCCGGTCGAGAATGGGATGGCCAATCTCTGCCTGGTCGTGACCCGCGACCGCTATCGCGCTCTCGGCCACGGTTGGCGTGCCGTGATCCGCTCGGTCCCGGCCCTCGGACCGAGCCTGGACCGCGCGAGCCCGATCCAGGCCCGGCCACTGGCGATCGCGGGCATGCCCTACGGCTACCTGGCTGCGGACGAACCGAGCCTGCGCGTCTACCGCGTCGGGGATCAGGCTGCCGTCATCCCGTCCTTCACCGGCGACGGCATGGCGATCGCGCTCCTCTCGGCCCGCTTCGCCGCGGCGGCGCTGCTCACGGGCGAAGAAGCGCCCGAGCATCACCGGCGCCTCGCCAGCGCCGTGCGTCGACCGCTCGCCTGGGCCGGTTCGATCGACACGCTCGCCCAGGGATGGTGTACCCGCCAGCTGCTGCTTCTCGCCTGTCGAGTGGCGCCGATGCTGATCGGCCGCATGGCGCTTCGCACCCGCGCCGCACCCGTCGGCCTGTAACGATGGACCTGTCGCGGCGCAGCCGCCTGCCGGAGCGGATGGACGACCCGTCCACCTCAGATGAGGCCTATGCGCGCTGCCTTGCCGACCTTGCAGAGGTGAACCGGCTGACCTCGACCCATCGGCCCACGCTCGCCTGGCTTGGCCACATGACCCAGTCCCGGAATCTGGATCGGTCGATCCGGATCCTCGACGTGGCCTGCGGCGCCGGCGATCTCCTGCGTGCCATCCATGACTGGGCCGGCAAGCGCAACCTGCCGGTCCTGCTCGAAGGCATCGATCTCAATCCACGCAGCGCGTCAGTGGCGCAGCGGCTGACTCCCCCCGGCATGGAAATCCGCTATCGGACGGGCGACGTGTTCTCCTATGCGCCCAATCCTCGACCGAATCTGATCGTCACGTCCCAATTCACCCATCATCTCGACGACGAGCAGGTCGTCGCCTTGCTGCGCTGGCTGGACGCGCAGGCGATCGATGGCTGGCACATCGCCGACCTGCATCGGCATCCGATCGCCTATTGGGGCTTCGGCCTGCTCGCGACCTGCGCGCGCTGGCATCCGATCGTGCGGCACGACGGGATGGTCTCGGTCGCGCGGAGCTTCACGCGCGCAGAGTGGGCAGAGCTGCTCCGCAATGCCGGCACGACGGCCGAGATCAGATGGTGGTCGGGATTTCGCTGGTCGATCGCCCGCGCACTACCGCCGGAATGCACGAGGAGCGAGCCATGGGCCCGCTCCTCTCGATGATGCCGTCGATGCTGAAGACGCTACATCGTGAGCACGCGATCCGTGTCGGAGCGGCGCGAGCGCGCCTCCGCGCGGGCGGCCTTCTCGGTCGCGGGCTGCACCTCGTCCCCCAGCAGCATTCGCTTGAGCTGTGCGCGGGCACGATTGACGCGGCTCTTCACGGTGCCGACCTCGCAGCCCAGCATCGCCCCGACATCCTGATAGGGCAGGCCGTGGAGGATGGTCAGAACCAGAATCTCACGGTGAGCCGGGCTGAGCTTGCGAAATGCGCGGCGGAACTCGTGAACCTCGATCGCCCCGTCCTGCGTGGCGGGTACGCTTGCCAGCGTATCGAGATCGAGATCGCCCTGCTCGGCGTGGTGGTACTTGCGGTTGGAAGAACTCAGAAAACGGTTGCGTAGGATCGTGAACAACCATGCCTTGAGGTTCGTGCCGGGTGTGAACTGATGCTCGGCCCGCAGCGCATTGACCACGGCGTCCTGCACCAGATCGTCGGCGAGCGACATGTCCCCGCGGGTCAGGCTGCGTGCATAAGCCCGGAGCTGTGGCAGTAGTTCCGTCAGATCTTCACGGAACAGGCTCATTCTCTCCTCCCGACAACGACATCCTGAAAGCATAACCTCGGCGGAGCGAGAGGGTTCCCATCGCATCCGAGCCGAACGATCAGGCGGCGCGATCTGCTCCGGCCGTGGCCAGCGCCTGCGCGATCGAGACGACGAGAGTGTCGGGATTGAACGGCTTGGTGACGACGTAGGTCGGCTCCACCCGATCGCCACGCAGCAGCTCCTCGGGAAACGAGGTGACGAACACGACGGGCAACGAGCCAAAACGCAGGATATCCTGAACCGCGTCGAGACCGGAGCTGGCGTCGGCCAGCTGAATGTCGGCGATGACCACGTCCGGGCGGGTCCGCTCGGCGATCTGCGTCGCCTCGCTGCGCGTTCGGGCAACGCCGACGACGCTGTGGCCGCTGGCCGTGATCGTCCCGATGACGTCCATCGCGATGACCGGCTCGTCCTCGATGACCAGGACCCGGGACGGCGCCTGGCGCTTCATATGCGAACGCGCCGCCTCGAGATGAGCCTCGGCCTGCTCGGTCGACAGTCCGAGCACGAGCGCAGCCTCCTCGGGGGTGAAGCCCTCCAGCACGGTGAGCAACAACACGGAGCGTTCGAAGGGCGGCAACTCGCGCACGCGCGCGCCGACGATCGCCTCGTCCGCGAGCACGCGCGATTCCGGTCCGTGAGCGGGCGCCGGCCGTGAACCCAGGACCTCATGCAGCGCGCGATAGAGCGCCACTCTGGCGTCCAACGTCTCCAGGCGGTCGGGGTGCTCCCCGAGCCAGCGCAAGGCGGAACGGACCAGATCATCGCCCTCCGCTTGCGTGCCCGTCAAAGCGCGGCCGTATCGGCGCAGGAACGGAACCGCGCCGGCAATATCTGCCATGTCCAACTGACCTGCCGTTCCCATCCCCGCCTCCGACCTACGACCCGCCGCCCTCCCCGTTCGGTCTTTCGCTGGACGGCACCTGACGCAAGAGCCGCTCGATGTCCTCTGGCAAGGGCTCGTTCAGGATGTGGCCGTACATACGAGTAAGCTGCCGCTCGATGAAGCGATCGAAGCCGGCATCGAGCGAGGGGTCGGCTCGACGCTTGCGGGCCCCGGCCTTCCCGTCGCCCGGAGCCTTCGGCTTCCCGCCCGCCATGCTCATCCCCGTCGTGCCAAACGGCCGCGTCCAACCACAACGAAAGCTGGTCGGTACTACGGCACTACCTATTTGTGAACCGTTTGCGCCACGGCTTTGTGGCGCAACGCGGTTGCCCAACCGCGTGGCCCTGCGTTGCGACCTCAGCCAATGTCCCGCAAGTACCCCGGGCTTCATAGTCGGGCAATCCACCTGCAGCTGCGGCGCGCATATCAGATGCTGATATTGTCGCGATCCGCCCGAAACAACCACTCCCCCGCCGGAGCGCCGCCGACAGGAACGCAGGACATGGCGGTTCCTCCACCATTCATCCCGAGTTAGCCCAACAACCGACATTCGCCGCAGCAGTTCCCGCGCCACGCGTTCTCGAGTCGGACTATGGCTCAAAAAGCACAGTAAGCAAAGCTTGGCAATTCAGGCGGCAGCAGCGATCAGCTCGAGATCGTCGCGAATGCATGCGCTGCCATGCCCTGGCCCGATCTGGCGCAAGGGCGGTCGCACCTCCGCGCATCGTGCCAGCGCGTAGGGGCAGCGGGTGCGAAAAACACAACCCGAAGGAGGCGCCAGCGGACTCGGCACCTCACCCTGCAGTGGCAGGCGCGGCCGACGGAGCGTCGGGTCCGGGATCGGCGCGGCGCGAAACAGCGCCTCGGTATAGGGATGACGGGGCCTCTGGAACAGCGTCCGAGTCGGCGCGAGCTCGACGATACGCCCGAGATACATGACGGCGACCCGGTCCGCGATGTGTCCCACGACCGCGAGATCGTGGGTGATGAACAGGATGGTCAAGGCCATGCGCGCCTGCACGGCCAGCAGAAGATTGACGATCTGGGCCTGGATCGAGACATCGAGTGCGGACACCGGCTCGTCGGCGACGAGAAACTCGGGCTCGACGATCAGCGCCCGGGCAATGCCGATGCGCTGGCGCTGCCCACCCGAGAACTCGTGCGGGAACCGTTCGCCGTAGCTGGCAGGCAGCCCGACCAGATCCAGGATCGCGGCCACCCGCTCGCGACGCTCGGCACGGCTTGAGGCCGGCTCGTGCACCTGCAGCGGCAGGGCGAGGATCTGGCCGACCGTCTGGCGCGGGTTGAGCGAGGCGAACGGGTCCTGGAACACGAGCTGCATGCGTCGGCGGAACGGACGCAGCGCCTTGCGCGACAGCCGCGTGATGTCCTGCCCGGCGAACCGGATGCTGCCGCTGGTCGGATCGAGCAGGCGCAGAACCGTCTTGCCGACGGTGGTCTTGCCGGAACCGCTCTCGCCGACCAATCCCAGGACCTCGCCCTTCGCCATGGCGAAGGAGACGCCGTCCAACGCGCGCACCGTCTGTCCGCCGACCCCGAGAATGCTGCCGCCGACCGCATAGTGCTTGTGCAGGTCCGAGACGGCGAGGAGCTCGTCACTCATGCGTCCACGAGCTCCCGCCAGCGGCAGCAGCGGACCCGCTGCCCATGGTCAGCGACTTCCAGGTCGGGCACGCGGCTGGCGCAGCGAGGCGGATCGGCGTGCCGGCAGCGCGGCTCGAAGGCGCAGCCGGGCGGCATCCGGCGCGGCTCGGGAACGGTGCCGGGAATCGACGACAGCTCCTCATGCTGCTCCAGGGACCAGTCGAGCCGGGGAACGGACGCCAGCAGACCCCGGGTATAGGGCATCAGCGGATGCTTGAGGACGGGCACCACCCCGCCTTCCTCGACGATGCGGCCGGCATACATGACCATGACCCGATCCGCGATCTCGGCGACCACGCCCAGATTGTGGGTGATGAACACGATCGCCATGCCCGTCCGCTGCTGCAGGCCCTGCAGCAGATCCAGGATCTGCGCCTGGACGGTGACGTCGAGCGCGGTCGTCGGCTCGTCGGCGATGAGCACCTGCGGGTCGCAGGCCAGCGCCATGGCGATCATCACCCGCTGCCGCATGCCGCCCGAAAGGTGATGCGGATAGGCCTGGAGGCGCTTGGCCGGCTCGGGAATGCCGACCAGCTCGAGCAGCTCGGTGGCGCGGCGGACCGCGGCGCGGCGGTCGAGATCGCGATGATAGCGCAGCGCCTCGGCGATCTGGGCGCCCACCCGGTGCACCGGGTTCAGCGACGTCATCGGCTCCTGGAAGATCATCGAGATGGCGTCGCTGCGCATCGCTTGCATCCGCGCCTCGGACAGCGCCAGCAGATCGTGCGCGGAGCCGTCGGCTCGGGTCAGGACGGCCTGGCCGGTGATCCGGGTCCGCGGCGCCGCCGGCGTCAGCCGCATGACGGCGAGGCTGGTCACGCTCTTGCCGGAGCCGCTCTCGCCGACCAGCGCCAGGGTCTCGCCGGCCCGCACGTCGAGCGACACGCCACGCACGGCCGGCACCGGGCCGGCATCGGTCGAGAAGGTGACCGTGAGATCGCGGACGCTGAGGACCGGTCGGGCCGCCGCCATCAATGCATGTCCATCCGCGCGTCCAGCGCGTCGCGCAGCCCGTCGCCGACGAAGTTGAAGCTCGCCACCGCCAGGGTGATCATCAGGCCCGGAAAGATCGCGAGCCACGGGGCCGAGACCAGATATTGCTGGGCGTTGTTCAGCATGTTGCCCCAGCTCGCCGTCGGCGGCTGGATACCGTAGCCGAGGAAGCTGATGTAGGACTCCATCAGGATGGCGCGCGCCACGGTCAGGGTGGCGGCGACGACCACGGCACCCACGACGTTGGGCACCAGCTCGCGGAACATGATGGTGAAGTCCGAGGCACCCACCATCAGGGCCGCGACGGTGAAGTCGCGCTCGCGCAGGGAGCGGATCTGGTTCTGCACCACGCGCGCCACCTCCATCCAGGCGGTGGCGGCGATGATCAGCGTGATCATCGGCACGCTCGGCTTGATGAAGGCGGCGAGCGCCAGCAGCAGGAACACGGACGGAAAACACAAGATCGCGTCGACGATCCGCATCAGCACCGCACCGATCCAGCCGCCATAATACCCGGCCACCGCCCCGACGACCGTGCCGAACACGACGCTGATCAGCATCGCGGCGAACCCGACCGTGAGCGAGATCCGTCCCGCCTTCAAAAGCCGGGCCGCGAGGTCGCGGCCGAGCTGGTCGGTGCCCATCACGTGCATGTTGGTCATGGGCGGGGCGAAGCGGCTGCGCACGTCGATGCGCAGATCGTCGAACGGAATCAGCGACGGTCCGAACGCGGAGGCCAGGATCAGCAGGACGATGGTGACCAGACCGACGACGGCGAGGCGGTGACGGGCGAACCGACGCAAGGCCCGGTTGCCGGTGGGGGCATTCGCTGCCGGCAGGGCGATGGCTTCCTGCATGTCCGTCAGTCCAACCGGATGCGTGGATCGGCCGCCGCGCAGAGCAGGTCGGCCAGAAGATTGCCGATGAGCACGAGCAGTGCCGAGAACATCAGGATGCCCATCACGACGGGATAGTCACGGTATCCCAGGGAATCGAGGAACAGGCGGCCCATGCCGGGCCAGGTGAAGATGGTCTCGGTCACCAGGGCGCCGCCCAGGAGCGTCGGCAGCTGCATGCCCGCCAGCGTGATCATCGGGATCAGCGCGTTGCGCAGCGCGTGGTGCAGCAGCACCGTCCGCTCGGGCAGGCCCTTCGCGCGCGCCGTGCGGATATAGTCCTGGTTGATCACGTCGAGCATCGAGGCCCGCATGTAGCGGCTCCAGACCGCCACCTCGACCAGCGCCAGGACGAGCGCCGGGGCGATCAGATGGTGCAGGAAGTCGAGCAGCGAGCCGTCGCCGATCGTGTACATGTTGCCGGGCGGCACCCAGCCGAGCGTGACCGAGAAGACGTAGATGACGACGAGGCCGAACCAGAAGGTCGGGATCGACAGCGCCACCATGGCGCCGATCGTCGCCAGATAGTCGAATGCCGAGTAGCGGCGGATCGCGCCCATGATGCCGATCCACACCCCGAGGAAGATCGCGATCAGGATGGCCGTGATCATCAGCTCGAGGGTGGCGAACAGATGCGAGCCGATCACGCTCAGGACGGGCTGCGTATCGCGATAGGACCGCCCCCAGTCGCCGCGCAGGAGATGGGTGAACCAGTCCCAATACTGGACCGGCAGCGGCCGATCGAGGCCCATCTGCGCCGCGATGCGGGCTATGTCCGCCTGGGACATGCCCGGCACCAGGGCGAACTGCGCCAGTGGCCCACCGGGCGCCAGGTGGAGCACCGCGAAGCCGATGATCGAGACCAGCACCAGAAGGATCAGGTTCTGACCGATCCGGCCGAGCAGGTAGGTCAGCACGCGCCACCGCTCCTTCGCCGGGACGCGGCCGGACCTGCGGCCCGACCGCGCCCCACGACATCACCGATCAGGTCGCCCAGTACCACTGGCCGGCGTTCCAGCAGTTCTCCTGGACCGACACGTTGGGCGTGAAGTTCTGTAGACCCTCCTTGATGCCTTCTACCATCTTGTACTGGAAGATCGGCAGGTAGGGCAGGTCGTGGCGGGTGATCTCCTGCATCTTCTGGTAGATCTCCTTGCGCTTCGCCTGGTCGACGGTCGACGCCCCCTCGGCCAGCAGCTTGTCGACCTCGGGGTTGTTGTACTGCGTCGTGTTCTGGCCGGTGCCGCCCGTGGCGCCGGTGGCCTTGCTGGAGAAGAAGTCGTTGGCGCTGGGGTCCGGGCCGATGCCGAAGCCGATGCCGACCATCGCGGTCTCGAACTTCGACATCATCCAGTACTCGCCCCACATCACCGCGGGCGGCAGGTTGTTGATCGACATCTTGGCGCCGATCTCGCCCCAGGTCTGCTGGAGCAATTGCTGTGCCTGCTCGCGGGTGTGGTTGCCGGCGGTGGTCGAGTTGGTGAACTCGAGCCGCACGCCGTTCTTCTCGCGCACCCCGTCCGAGCCGAGCGCCCAGCCCGCCTCCTCCAGGATCTGCTTGGCCTTCTCCGGGTCGTAGCTGTGGGCCGGAAGGTTCGGATTGTAGGCCCAGCTCTGCGCCGGCAGGAAGGACTCGGTAGGCGTCGGCAGGCCATAATAGATGCCCTGGATCAGGCTCTCCTTGTCCAGCGCCAGATAGAGCGCGTCGCGCACCGCCTGGTCCTGGAACACGGGCAGGCCGAGATTGAAGGCGATGTTCTCGACGAAGGGCTGCGGCACCGGCTGCACGACGCGGCCGGCCAGGGTCTTCGCCTCCTCAAAGTGGTCGGGGCTGATGCCCTGGATACCGGTATAGTCGACGTCACCGGTCTGGAACTGCGTGTAGAGGACCGTCATGTCGGGGATGTACTTGAAGATGATCCGCTCGAGATACGGGCCCTCGCCGAAATAGTCCTCGAACGCCTCCAGCGTGATGTGGTCGCCCGGCACGCGCTCGGCCCATTTGAACGAGCCGGTGCCGACCGGGGCCGTGTTGAAGGACGAGGTGTTGGGGTCGGCCTCCTTGCCCAGGATGTGCTTGGGCACGATGAAGGTCCAGGACAGGATCGCCGGATAGGGCGCGTAGGGCTTCTCCAGCCGCCAGGTCAGCTCGGTCGGCGAGACCACCTGGATGTCGCGCACCAGCTCGTGGCCGGCGCGGCGCCCGGCCCGGAAGTCCGGGTTGTTGATCAGCTCGATCGTGAACTTGACGTCCTCGGCGCTGAACGGCGTGCCGTCATGCCACTTGATGCCGTCCTTGAACTTCAGGCGCCAGTTGAGGCCGTCGGCCGACATGCCGCCATTCTCGACCGTCGGGATCTCGGTCACGAGGTCGGGGATCAGGTTGCCGTCCGGCCCGGGCCGCCACAGCGGGCTGAACAGGTTGAAGTAGACGCCCTCGTCGACCTCGATGTGCAGCATCAGGGGGTTGAACACCGTGGGCTCCTGCGAGAGCCCGATCACCGCCTGGCCGGTGGGCTTGTCGGGCGGCGTCGCCGCCTGGGCGCGCGGCACCCAGCCGACCTGGGGCCCCAACCACACCATGGCGGCCCCCGCCGCACCGCTCGCCATGAGCTGACGCCGGGTCGGCCGCATCGCGCTGTTCTTGGTCATCGGTCGGATCCACTCCTTGCTGCCAGACAGTCTTTTGTATTGGTGCGCCGACCCATGCCGGCGGCGGTGTGGTCAAACATGGCCCATGGGCCTGGCCCGCGAGCCGTCGAGGAAACGCGCGAGGCGGAAGGGCGCCGGATCCACGACGGGATCGCGGCCCATGACCAGATCCGCGACCAGCCGCCCTGCCCCCGGCCCGATGCCGAAGCCGTGGCCCGAGAAGCCGGTCGCGACGAAAAAGCCCGGAATGCTGTCGACCGGCGAGATCACCGGCACGATGTCGGGCGTGACGTCGATCCGCCCTGCCCATTCCTGCACCACCTGCGCTTTGGCGAAGATCGGGAAGTCGTCGCTCAGGCTCTTCAGGGCCGCGGTCAGCGAGCGGCGCTCGGGCGAAGGATCGTTGACCCGGATGTCCTCGAACACGGTCCGGTCGGCGCCGGTCCAGCGCTTCTTGAAGCCCGCCTCCTGGAGGAAACGGCGGCCGACCCTGAGCTGGTGCGAGCGCCATTCCATCTGCATCGCCGGAACGAAATCCTTGAGGAAGCGAAAGCTGTCCGGCGACAGCTCGTGCAGGTTGGCCGCACCGTTGGCGATGGTGTAGCCGCCGTCGAGCCGGCGCCGGAAGGCGTAGTCCGTCATCCACAGCGCGGCCTGCGGGCCGCCGTCGAGCGGTGCGGTGCGCATCACCGAGTTGATCACGGTGAGCTGCGGCAGGCGGATGTCGAGATTGCCCATGAACAGGCTGGACCAGGCGCCACCCGCCAGAACCACCGAATTGGTGCGGATGCGTCCCTTCTCGGTAACCACGGCCGACACTTTGCCCGCCTCGCGCTCGACCGTCCGGACCGCGCAGTGGGTGAGGATCTTGGCACCCAGCCGGCGGGCGGCGAGCGCCACGGCGGGTGCCGCCTTCTGCGGCTCCGCCCGACCGTCGGAGGCGGTGTAGAGCGCGCCCTTGAACCTGCCGTTCGCGCCCGGCAGCAGCCGTGCGAGCTCGTCCGGGCCAACGATGCGGGAATCGAGCTGGTAGAGCTTGGCGTGACCTAGCCACTCCTCATGCCGGGCCATATCGGCATCGGTCTCGATGCCGTAGAAGATGCCGGTGGTGCGAAAGCCGGTCTCGGCCTCGACGACCTCGTTGAGCCCCTGCCACTGCCGCAGCGATTCGATGATCAGCGGCAGCTCGCGCGGATCGCGTCCCTGCTTGCGCACCCAGCCCCAGTTGCGGCTCGACTGTTCGCCGGCGATCTCGCCCTTCTCGCACAAGGCCACCGAGACGCCACGCTGGGCGAGATGGAGGGCGGCGGAGGTGCCGATGATGCCGCCGCCGATGATGACGACGTCCGCCTGGGCGGGCGGCGTCGGGTCGAGTGGTACCGGGTCGAGCTTCGGACCCACGGGCTAGCGACCCCGACTCGAAGGGACGATCACAGGCTCTCCTCCAGCGTGGAATTGACGGGCAGGACCGCGATGTTCGCGGTGTTGGGCAGGTCGAGGACGAAGGCGACGATGCGCGCGAGATCGTCCGTCTGGGTCATGCTCTCCGGCGGCCGGTCGGTGACGGCGGCGCTCATGTCGGACACCACGAAGCCGGGGCAGACCGCGCAGGCGCGGACGCCTTCGTCCCAGCCGGTCTGGCGGACGGCATGGGTGAGCGCCAGTGCGGCGAACTTGCTGATCGCGTACAGCCCCGAGCGCGGCGTCTTGACCCGCAGGCCCGAGAGCGAGACGATCGTCACCACCCGTCCGCGGCCGCTGGCGACCAGCTGCGGCCACGCCGCCCTGACCAGCCGCAGCGGCGACTTGACGTTGACCTCGAGCAGGGCGTCGAGATCCTCATCCTCCGCCTCGATCACGGTCTTCGGGATCATGATCCCGGCATTGGCGACGATCGCGTCGATCCGGCCGAAGCGCTCGACCGCCGCGGCCACCCAGGCCGCCTCGCTGGCACGGTCCAGGGCGTCGTGGCGATGGACCTGCGCCACGCCGGACAAGGGCCGCGGCCGGCGCATCCCCACCGACACGTCCCAGCCCTGCGCACCCAGCGCCTGCACGACAGCGGCACCGATGCCGCGATTGCCGCCCGAGACCAAGACCACGCCGCGCCCGCTCATCGGCGGATCCCCGAATCGCACGTCAGGCGCGCGCCACCGTCGAGGGCAGAGGCGAGACGTGCGCCTCGTAGAGCTTCATCAGCAGCCGCAGCAGCTCGGCCTGCTCGCTTTCGGAGAGCACGCCGAAGAAGCGCGCCGAGTGGCCCACCGCGATCGCCCGCACCCGCTCGATCAGGCTCGCCCCTTTTTCCGTGAGGTAGAGCTCGTGCGCACGGCGCTCCTCGGCGTCGATCTTGTGCTCGATCAAGCCCTTGCCCTTCATCTGCTCGATCAGGCGCGCCATCGCGGCGCGGTCCTTGTGGATGAAGTGGGCGATGACCGAAGGCCTGATCCCCGGATTGGCCGCCGTCAGCAGCAGCACGGAGACCTTGCCGGTCCCCTTGGCGAGCGACACCGCCGCGATCTCGTGGTCGTGGGACTTGTTCAGGGCGAGCCCGACCGTGCGAGCCTGGAAGCTCAGCAGCGTGCCGAGAACGTCGAGGGAGACATTCGAATAGTCGATCGTGCGCGGCTCCAGCCGCGTCGGCGCACTGGCCGGGCGCGAGGCCCGCTCGTCCTCGGCCATGGCCATCGATCTCGCTCCCCCGATCCGATCTCCGTATCACCGCGCGCATCGACAGGTCCCGGCCTCAATAGGGAGGCGGGTTCACGCCTTCACGGCGTGCCACCCGCTGGTCCTGCCAACGCGTCGCCGCGAGGAACATGCGCGGCACCACCTTCATGTAGAGCGGCGCCGACTTGAGCGGCTCGAGCGGAAGGGTGAGCTCCTCGCGCGACATGCCCATGGCCCAGTCCCGCAGGACCGTGCCCATCATCGTCCCGGTCGGCACGCCACGGCCCGAATAGCCCAGCGATGCGACCACACCGGGTGCCAGCTCGAACAGACGCGGAAACGTCTTGGGCTGGAGATCAAGCTCGCCGGTCCAGTAATATTGGAAATCGACCTCGTCGAGCTGCGGCAGCAGCCATTTGAGCTTCTCGCCCATGAACTTCTTCGTGTACTCGACGTCGCTGCCGCGCCGGCCTTCGACGAAGGCCGAGGTCACCAGCCGGCCGTCCTTGTTGTACTTGTAGATCATCGGATCGGCGCGGGTCTCGACCACGGTGTGGTTGGACGGTGCTATCGACTTGCGGACATTGTCGGACAAGGGCTGCGTCGCCATGATCGCCGCGGTCATCCGCTCGAAGCTGCGCTCCAGGCCGGGCCAGTAGCCGTCCGTGTAGGCGCCCGTGCCGCAGATGACCTTGTCCGCCAGAACTGCGCCTTTGGGCGTCTCCACCCGCCAGCGGGTTCCAGCGGGCTTGATCGCCTGGGCGGGGGAATCGGTGTGGATGTTCGCTCCCAGGCCGATCACGGCCCGGGCCAGCCCGCGGGCATAGCCCAGCGGATTGAGATGGCCGCCTTCCGGGTGGTGCCAGGCACCATGATAGCGCGGCGAGCCGGTCAGCCGCTCGGTCTCGTCCTTGTCGAGCAGCTCGGTGACCTTGCCGGCGGAAGCATAGGTCTTCTGCTTCTCCTCCAGCACCTTCACCTTCGAGGGTGCATGGGCCACCATGAGATAGCCGTTCTGCACCCCCTCGCAGTCGATCTCGTAGCGCCTGATCAGATCGAACACGAGGTTGGCGGCGTTGGTCTGTTTGGCGACCAGCCGCTCGCCATAGACCGGCCCCAGCATCCTGCGGACGGTCGGGATCGAGTAGAAGTGGAAGGTCGGCGTGCAATGCCCGGCATTGCGACCCGAGCAGCCGAACCCGATGCTGCGCGCCTCGAGGACGACGACACGAACCCCCGCCTCGGCGAGGTGCAGCGCCGTCGAGAGGCCGGTGTAGCCGGCACCGATGACGCAGACGTCGGCGGACGTTTCGCCCTCGAGCGCATGGGTCCCGGGTGGATCGGCGGCCGTCGCGTGCCAGAGCGACGCCTCGATCGGTGATGCCTGCATCCGGTGGGTCTCTCCGCCAGGGCGTGTTGCCTGCCGACCGAGACTGCTCGAGAGCGACCCGAAACCTCCTGCCGATTTGCCGGACATGGAGATCCACGGGCATTCACCCGTCGTCGCCGCTTCGGCGACGTCCCATCAGTCTCGCTCGGCCCGTGTGAAACAATTGATTCCGTCAACGATGGCCGATGTCGACTGTCACTTTGGGATTGTTCGAGGCGATGCAGGACCGGCCGCGCGAGCGCGGCCGGAAGGTCAGTTCGATCGGCGGTGTGCGCCGCCTCAGCAGGTCACGTCGCGCCCCTCGCTGCCGAAATGAGCGAGCCGGGCACTGTCGTCGGTCAGCGTCGCCCCCGCCGGCCGATAGTGGAACTGCACCGCCCAGCGGAACTCGTCGGTATGGTTGACGGGCGTCCCGTGCGGGATCAGTCCGTCGAAGAACAGGATGTCGCCCGCGTCCATCGGGACCGCGACGC
>JBFWWD010000071.1:0-22615 GCA_050246385.1 Geminicoccaceae bacterium | reverse complement strand
TCATGACCGAGCGGCAGAAGACGCTGTGGCTGAACGCCGAAGGCGAGCGCGAGCTGATGACCCGCCAGTGCCTGAAGCGCCAGCTGGTGCCCGACGACATCGCCCGGGTGGTCCTGTTCATGGCGTCGGATGCGAGCAGCGCCATGACCAACCAGAGCTACATCGTCGACGGCGGCTGGATCTGATCCCGCTCAGCGGCTGGTGAAGGAGGCCGACCACGCAGCGGTCGACCGGGGGCCGGCTCACACGGGCCCGGCGGGCACCGGCCGGAAGTACATGCTGCCGCGCATCGACCCGCCCGGCTCCAGCACCCGCACGCCCGTGCCCTCGACCCCCTCGGTCAGGCGGTTGAAGCCGTCGCCGATCATGCTCACCGGCTCGACGCAGAAGAAGGGCTGGCCGGGCGGCACGTAGACCACGAGGTGGCGGAAGAGCTTGTCGGCCGTGATCTCCAGCGCCCGGCCGGCCTCCGGCCACTCCACCAGGGCCTTGCCGTTCCAGGCCTGGAACACGTGATCGAGGACGAGCTCGTCGACCGGTCGGCGCAGACGGAAGCCCCACGGGACCGGGACCTGCTCGAGCGTTCGCGGGATGTTCAGCTCGTCGGGCATCCAGACACCACCGACCTCGGCCGAAAGCCGGGCCTGGTCGCGGTCGCCGAAGTAGGGATGGTGGCCGAGGCCGAACGGCATCGGCTCGCCGCCGCGGTTCGTGATGCTCATCGCGACCTCGAGCCGGTCGGGGTAGAGCCAGAAGAACTGCGTCGCCCGGTAGCGCAGAGCCTCGCCCGGGGCATCGTGGACGAGCTCGAGCTCGGCGCTGGTCGCGCCGGTATTCACGACAGCCCATGGCGAGGTCCAGCCGTCGCCATGGATCGCATGCGGCTCCGGCGGGAAGTTCGGGGCGAGATCGTAGCTCCTGCCGTTGGCGCGGAAACGTCCGTGATCCACCCGGCCGGAGAACGGCACCAGCGGGAAGCTCGCATAGCTGCGCGGGTCGTCGCTGACGCCGTCCCAGGGCCGCATCAGGTCGAAGCCTCGGTCGCGAAACGTCATGATCGAGCCGCCGCGGGCGGCGTCGACCATCAACTCCATGGTTCCTGCGCGTAGCGTGTGCTGGGTCATGTCGCCTTCCGCGGCGCACCGCCCCCGGCAAGACCGGAGGCGGCGCTGGTCCTCAGAGATGCAGAGCTCAGCCGCCGATGCAGGTGTCGGCGTTCTTGGGCGTGCAGACGTCCAGGCCGGTGTAGGTCGGATCGGCCGGATTCTTCTGCTCGGTCACGATCTCGTACAGGAAGCCCATGGTCTCGTAGCCCATCTCGAACGGCCGCTGGCCGACCTGGCCGAGCGAGAGGCCCTTCTTCATCAGGTCCATCTGCACCGGCAGGGTGTCGGCGACGACGAGCGCCAGATCGCCGCTCTCGATGCGCGCCTTGTGCTTCTCGGCCACGTTCGCATAGGCCTGCGGGATGAACTGCGGGAAGCCGCCGGTCGGGATGAAGGCGTCGAGATCCGGGTACTTGCCCAGGATGTCCTCCATCTGCTGCACCGCGCGCGGGAAGTCATCGTCGGTGTAGAGCGGGCAGCCATCGACCTCGTTCCAGCCGTTCTGGCCGGTCAGCCGGTCGCCCGGGGCCTCGGCGCTCTGCACCCCGGCGAGCGTGTCGCGGATGCCCTGCATGCGCTCGTTGTGGTTCGCGGCGGCAGCACCGCCGGACTGGATGCAGATCGTGCCGCCCTGCGGCTTGATCTCCTGGGCGAGCTTGGCGAGGTTGACGCCGATGTCGTAGTTCTTGGTGCCGACATAGGCGATCCGCAGACCCTTGTCCTTGTCCAGCAGATCGCTGTCCCAGGTCAGGACGGGGATGTTGGCCTCCTTGGCCTTCTCCAGCGCCTTGCCCATGGCGGCTGCGTTGGAGGGGCTGACCGCGATGCCGTCGACGCCGCGGGCGATCAGGTCGAGCACGACCTGAACCTGCTCCTCGCCGCCGCCATGCTCGCCCGGTCCGATATAGTCGCACTTGAACTTGCCGGCCGATTCGGCCTCGGCCTTCTTGCAGCCGTCGCGCGCCTGATCGAAGAACGGATTGTTCATGTTCTTCGGCACCAGCGCGAAATCGAGCTCCTGCGCCTGCACCGGCGTCATGCCGGAGAAGGCGGAGATGGCCGCGGCCGAAGCCGTGGCGACGAGCAACTTCTTCATTCCATAACCCCCCTTGCGGACGAATAGCCTCGGGACCGACCCGTCAGCCCGAGCGTCTTCCGCGGATCCGCTCGAGCAGAACCGCGAGAATGATGAAGATGCCGACGAAGGTGCCCTGCCAGTTGGCGTCGACGCCGGCCATCAGGAGACTGTTGCGGATCACCTCGATCAGCGCGGCGCCGATGAACGCCCCGAAGGCGCCGCCCTCACCGCCCATGAGATTGGCGCCGCCGATGACGGTCGAGGCGATCACGCGCAGCTCGTAGCCCTGGCCCAGCGCGTTGATGGCCGAGCCCTGCCAGCCGACGATCATGACCGCGGCGATCGCCGCCGTCAGGGCCGAGACCATGTAGGCCTGCAGCTTGATCCGGTCGACCGGAACGCCGGTCATCCGGGCGGCGCCCTCGTTGCCGCCGATCGCGTAGAGGTAGCGGCCCCAGCTCGTGAAGTTGAACACGAACGCGAAGACGAAGGTCAGCGCCACCAGCATCCAGACCGGGTTGGCGATCCCGAAGATCTCGCCGCCGCCGATGGCGTTGAAGGTGTCGCCATAGGGGCCGAACTCGTAGATCATCTTGTTCTGCGACAGGACGATCGCGAGGGAGCGGCCGATCGAGAGCATGCCAAGCGTCACGACGAACGACGGCAGCCCGGCATAGGCGATCAGGGCGCCATTGACCGCACCGCAGGCCACGCCGGCGGCCAGGCCGCCGACCACGGCCAGCACCCAGTGTTGCTCCGCCTGCAGGATCAGCCCGCAGACCACGCCGACGAGGCCCATGATCGAGCCGACCGACAGGTCGATGCCACCGGTCAGGATCACCGCCGTCATGCCCATCGCCATGATGCCGATGAAGGCGAAGTTGCGGGTGATGTTGAAGAAGTTGTCCATGCTGGCGAACGCGCGCGGCTGCAGCCAGCTCATCACCACGCAGATCAGCACCAGGGCGATGAGCACCCAGAAGGGTTGGCTGCTGAAGATCCGCTGCAGCGCGGTGCGTTCCTTGATGCCGGTGACATCGTCGATGTCGACGCTCGTCTGCAGCGGCCGGGTGCTCTGCATTCCCTACCCTCTCAGGCCGCCCGGATGGCGCCGGTGATGAGCCCGGTGACCTCCTCGGGAGAGCTGGTCGCGATCTCCTTGTCCGCGACCTTGGTTCCCCGCCGCATCACGACGACCCGATCGCACACGGCGAACACGTCGGGCATGCGGTGGCTGATGAGGATCACGGCGATGTTCTGGTGCTTGAGGCGCCGGATCAGCTCCAGCACCTCGGCGACCTGTCGCACGCTGATCGCCGCGGTCGGCTCGTCCATCAGCACGAGCTTGGCGTCCGCGAGCCGGGTCCGGGCGATCGCCACCGCCTGCCGTTGGCCGCCGGACATCTGCTTGACGAGGTCGCGCGGCCTGGTCTCCGACTTCAGCTCCTTGAAGAGCTCGGCGGCCCGGACATACATCGCGCCATAGTCGACGATCCTGAACGGCCCGACGGCGCGCTTCAGCTCACGCCCGAGGAAAACGTTTTCCGCCGCGCTTAAATTATCGCACAGGGCGAGATCCTGATAGACGATCTCGATCCCCTGGGCGCGGGCGTCGGCCGGCTTGTGGAAGTGCTGCGGGACGCCCTCGAGCAGGATCTGACCCTCGGAGGCCGGGAAATTCCCGGCCATGATCTTGACCAGGGTCGACTTGCCGGCGCCGTTGTCGCCCATCAGGCCGAGCACCTCGCCCGGCTCGATCGACAGATCGATGCCCTTCAACGCCTCGATCGCGCCGAAATGCTTCGCGACGGCCTGGAGCTCCAGCAACGCCAAGCACCGCCTCCCCTGCCTTGCGGTCGTGTTCTTCTAGGACCGCGCCGGGAGCATACACGCGGCGTGCATCGGGTAAAGCGCGGGATCAGGCGCTGGCGCGGCGCGCGCCCGTCGGCGCGGCGAGGCGAAAAGCCAGCCGCCCGATCCTGTTGCAGGCCTCGGCCAGCCGCTCGTCCGGGGCGGTCAGGCTGACCCGGACATGGCCGGCCGCCGCCCCGCCGAACGCGTCGCCCGCCAGGACCGAGACGCCTTCCTCCGCCAGGAGGCGACCGGCGAACGCCTGCGCCGTGAGACCGGTCCTGCGTACATCCAGCATCACGAACATGCCCCCTTTGGGACGCGTGCAGTCGAGGCCCGGCAGTCCGGCCAGTCGCCGGCAGACGGCGTCGCGGCGCCGCCGGAACCGCTCCCGCATCTGCTCGCCGACGGCATCGTCGGCACCGAGAGCGACGATGGCCGCATCCTGGATGAACGGCGGCGAGCCGTAGAGCATGCACAAGGCGAGATGGGCGGCGTGGTCGGCGAGCTCGTCCGGGCCGATCAGCCAGCCGAGCCGCCAGCCCGTCATGGCGTGCGACTTGGACAGGCTCGAGACCGTCACCGTCCGCTCGCCCATGCCGGAAAGGGCCGCGGGGGCGACATGCTCGCCCTCGTAGAGGAGGCTGGCATAGACCTCGTCCGAGATCAGCCACAGATCGTGGCGCCGGCACAGCTCGGCGACCGTCTCGACCTCATGGCGCGTCATCACGGCACCGGTCGGGTTGTGTGGCGAGTTGACGAGCACCGCGCGGGTCCGGGCGGTGACGGCGGCGGCGAGCGCATCGAGGTCGAGATGAAAGCCCCGCTCCGCGAGCAGCGGCACCCGCACGATTCTTGCCCCCGTCGCCGCGACCGTGGCGGGATAGGTGACGTACATCGGCTCCGGCACCAGCACCTCGTCGCCGGGCTCGAGCAGGCACTGGCAGGCGGTGAACAGGGCCGATTGCGCGCCGGCGAGGACGACGACGCGGCCCGGGTCGATCTCCTGGCCGGTGAGTCGGGCATGATGACGGGCGATCGCCTGCCGCAGGCCGTACTCGCCGACCACGCTCCCATAATGGGTGCGTCCGCGGTCGAGGCTGTCCTTGGCGGCGGCCACGATGGCCGCTGGCGTGGGCATGTCCGGATCACCGACCGAAAGCAGGATCACGTCCTCGCCGGCGGCGGCGCGCCGCACGGCCTCGCCGTGAATGTCCCAGGCGGCGGCCTCCGCGCCGCCAAGCCCATCGACACGGCTGGCGAACCGTGGCCGGCCGTTGACGCTCGTCATGTCAAATGTCCCACGAGGCAGGTCCGTGCCGCGGCGCGGGCCGCCGCGGCGTGTCGTCTCAGCATAGCAACGGTCGGCTTGAACCCTCAAGGAGCGCCGTGGAAATACGCGGCGCCGTGACCGCGTGGGGCAGCATGCCGGTTCAGATCACCTCCCTGACGATTCCCGAAGTCCGGCTGGTCGTGCCCGACCGGTTCGGCGATGCGCGCGGCTTCTTCTCCGAGACCTACAGCCGGCGCGACTTCGCCGCCGGCGGCATCCCGGACGAGTTCGTCCAGGACAACCACTCCCGCTCCTCCGGCGCCGGCACCGTGCGCGGCCTGCATTATCAGCTGCCGCCGCACGCGCAGGGGAAGCTGATCCGGGTGCTGCGGGGCAGCATCCTCGACGTCGCGGTCGACATCCGGCGGGGCTCGCCGAGCTTCGGCGCGCACGTCGCTGTCACGTTGAGTGCCGAGCTCGGCAACCAACTCTTCATACCGGCCGGCTTCGCTCACGGGTTCTGCACCCTCGAGCCGGACACCGAGGTCGCCTACAAGGTCACCGCCTATTACAGCCGCGAGCGCGACCGCGGCATCCGCTGGAACGATCCGGCCCTGGCGATCGCATGGCCGGTCGCGGCGCAGGGGGCGGTGCTTTCTGCCAAGGACGTGGCATTGCCGCTGCTTGACGCCGTGCCGGAAGGCGAGTTGTTCACGGCATAGACATTTTTCGGCAGCGGACAGCGAGTGACGGACGGATGAGGATCCTGGCCACCGGCGGCGCCGGCTTCATCGGCTCGGCACTGGTGCGCATGCTGGTCCGCGACCATGGGCACGAGGTGCTCAATGTCGACAAGCTGACCTACGCCGCCAGCCCCGATGCGCTCGAGGACGTGCTGGGCGACCCCGGCCATCGGTTGCTGCGGGCCGACATCTGTGACGGCGCCGCGATGGCCCGGGCGTTCACGGAGTTCCGGCCCGACGCCGTGATCCATCTCGCCGCGGAGAGCCATGTCGACCGGTCCATCGATGGACCGGCGGCGTTCATCGCGACCAATGTGGTCGGCACCTTCACCCTGCTCGATGCGGCGCTCGCCTATTGGCGCGATCTCGAGGAGCAGCGTCGGGCCGCGTTCCGTTTCGTGCAGGTCTCCACCGACGAGGTCTACGGCTCGCTCGGGCCCGAGGGGCGATTCACCGAGGCGACCCGCTACGATCCGAATTCGCCCTATTCGGCGAGCAAGGCCGCGGGCGACCATCTGGCTCGGGCCTGGAACCGGACCTACGGGCTGCCGGTGATCCTGACCAACTGCTCGAACAATTACGGCCCCTACCAGTTTCCCGAGAAGCTGATCCCGCTGACGGTCATCAAGGCGGCGGCTGGCGAGACGCTGCCGGTCTACGGCAAGGGTGAGAACGTGCGGGACTGGATCCATGTCGAGGACCATGCTCGCGGCATCCTCGCGGCCCTGGAGCGGGGCCGGCCGGGGGAAGGGTACAATTTCGGCGGAGCCGCCGAGCGCCGCAACATCGACGTCGTCCGCCAGATCTGCGCCCTTCTCGACGCAGCGCTGCCAGAGCACGGCGCCTCGGGGCGCGAGCGGCTGATCAGCTTTGTCGCCGACCGGCCGGGCCACGACGCCCGCTATGCCATCGACGACGCCAAGGCCCGGCATGAGCTCGGCTGGTCGCCGCGGCGGAGCTTCGAGCAGGGTCTCGCCGAGACCGTGCGATGGTATCTCGACCATCGGGACTGGTGGGAGGCGATCCGTGCCAAGCGCTATGGCGGGGATCGGCTCGGCCTTGCCGCGGCGGCGCCGGGCGATGCCGCTTAAGGTCCTGATCACCGGCGCCAGCGGGCAGCTCGGCCAGGAGCTGATGGCACGCGCCGGCCCGGCCGGTTTTGCTTTGGTCGGGTTCGGCCACGGCGAGCTGGACATCGCCGACCGCGCGGCTGTCGAGCGGGCGATGACCAGTGTCGACCCGGACTTGGTCGTGAACGCTGCTGCCTACACCGCCGTGGATCAGGCAGAGAGCGAGCCCGAGCGGGCCTTTGCGATCAACGCCGAGGGCCCGCGCCATCTCGCCCGTGCCTGTGCCGGGGCCGAGGTGCCGCTGATCCATGTCTCCACCGACTATGTCTTCGACGGCGCCAAGCGCGAGGGCTATGTCGAGGACGACCCGGTCGCACCGCTCCAGGTATACGGGGCGAGCAAGGAGGCCGGCGAGCGCGCGGTGCGCGAGGAGCTGGCCGAGCACCTGATCGTGCGCACCGCCTGGGTCTACAGCTCGCATCACCGCAACTTCGTGCTGACCATGCGCCAGCTCGCGGCCGAGCGTGACGAGCTGCGCGTGGTCGGCGACCAGTTCGGCTCGCCGACCTGGGCCGGCGAGCTCGCCGACGCGATCTGCGCCATGGCGGCACGGATCGAGGGTGGCGGCAAGTTCGGGACCTATCACTTCGTCGGCGGCGGCAGCACGAGCTGGGCCGGTTTCGCCCAGGCCGTGATGGACCTCTGCCCGCCCGCGGGTCGGGCGCCGCCGCGCGTGGTGCCGATCCCGGCCGCGGAGTTTCCGCGCCCGGCCCGGCGCCCCGCCAGCTCGGTCCTGCGCTGCGGGAAGATCGGGCACGTGTTCGGGATCACGCCGAAGCCGTGGCGCGACGCGCTGGCCGAGGTCGCGCGCGAGCTGCGCGCGGCGGAGACACCGTCATGAAGGGCATCGTTCTCGCCGGCGGCTCCGGCACGCGCCTGCATCCGGTGACGCTCGCGATCAGCAAGCAGCTCTTGCCGGTCTACGACAAGCCGATGATCTACTATCCGATCGCGACCTTGATGCTGGCCGGCATCCGCACGATCCTGATCATCACCACGCCGCGCGACCAGGCCCAGTTCCAGGCCCTGCTGGGCGACGGCGGCCAGTGGGGCCTCGACCTGCACTATGCCGTGCAGCCCGAGCCGCGCGGCCTCGCCGACGCCTTCATCGTCGGCCGCAGCTTCGTCGCCGGCCAGCCCTGCGCGCTCATCCTCGGCGACAACATCTTCTACGGCCACGGCCTCGCCGAGGAGATGCAGGCGGCAGCGGGCCGGCCGCTGGGTGCGACCGTGTTCGGCTATGCCGTGAGCGATCCCGAGCGCTACGGCGTGGTCGAGTTCGACGAGGCATGGCGGCCGCTCGCGATCGTCGAGAAGCCTGCCGAGCCACGCTCCAACTGGGCCGTCACCGGCCTCTATTTCTACGACCATCAGGTCTGCGACATCGCCGCCGCGGTGCGGCCCTCGGCGCGCGGCGAGATCGAGATCACCGACGTCAACCGCGCCTATCTCGAGCAGGGCCGGCTCCAGGTCGCACGGCTCGGGCGCGGCTACGCCTGGCTGGATACGGGTACGTTCGATTCGCTGCTGGAGGCCGCCGAGTTCGTGCGAATCCTCGAGCACCGGCAGGGCCAGAAGATCGCCTGCCCGGAGGAGGTGGCCTATAGGATGGGCTTCATCGGGCGGGAGCAGCTGCTCGTCCTGGCGCACGGCTTAGCGAAAAGCGGCTACGGTCAGTATCTCATGGCGGTCGCGGACGATCCCTACGACGGCCGAGGCGAGCAACGCTCGAATCGCGACTAGGCCCGGATCGACTCAGGCACTTACCTCGGCGAAGTGGAACGTTGCGGCCGAAGGATCGGGTGCTTCACAAGCCACCCCGCCGTTCCGACGACGCATCTCGCCGACGCGAAAGCCTGCGGCCAGGGCCGAGTAGCTGACGGCCCGTTCGACCGCGTGCGCCAGCGTGCCGTCCACCTGGCCGCATTCCGGCTCGAAATCGTCGAGTGCCAGGTCGAGTTCGAGAAGCGGCCTCAGCGCGTCGATCCGCGCATAGAACATCGTGCCGGCGACAAAGCAGTCGTGCCGCTCGTCGAGCGACGCCACACCCATGCGCGCCGCAAGATCCTGCACACGCGCAATGTTTGAGCCGCGGTACCAAGTCATCGAAACCACGCTGCCCTCAGGTCCGATGACTCCGAAGCCATCGCCTCGTCGCAGCGTCGATTGCGAAGTGGCCGATCCTTCCGGAGACAGAAGCTGCCCGTAGATCTGCTCGCGCCAGCTGTCGCCATCCTGGCGGTGTCGGGACCGCTTGGTGTGCAGCTTCAGGACCAGTGCGTGGCCGGCCGTCTGGATCCGGGCGACGATCTTCAGGAAGGGAGCCACGTCCCGGCCCCGATTCGGCACGGCCACGATCTCGGCCCCGGTGATGCCGTGCTTGGCCAGCGCCGCCGCGACGGCCTCGGCTGCGTGCTCCGTGCAGGAGAGATAGAGGTGCCTGGCGAGCCCCACCTCGCTCAACCGCGGCAGGATCTCGTCCAGGATCTCCGGGTAGAACGCGTGGACCACCACCGCCGTGGTCGCGCTCTCGGAAATTGCCGGAGCAAGGCGCGCCGACGCCAGCCTGAGGCCTTGCCGGACGGCCTCCAGATGAGCGTAGCCGTAGCGCCGGTCCGGCTCGAGATGTGCGCCCTCCGCCCATTCGTTCCAGGCGTTGACGAAGAGGAGATCGCGGTCCGGCGCACCGGCTCGAAGGCAGGCCTGTATCGCCGCATGCTCCACCCAGTCCCGAAACAGGCGCGGCTCGGCGTTGAGGAGCACCGTCCCGGCTTCGCCGCGGCGCGCCGTGTTGTCCCAGGACGGACAGACTCCCCGGGCCAGTGGGTAGGGTCGTCCGCCGGGTTCCGGCTCGCGCTCGGCCACCGACGTCCAATCGTAGATCCTCCCGCGGAACGATTCCGGCCGCAGCGGCACGACCGATGAGGTGACCTCGCGTGGCCGGGTCTCGTTGGGCGGGAATTCGACCGCGAGATCGAAGCCATAAAGGTCCGGTGGATCCGTCTCGAAGGACTGGGTGTAGGCCAGCACGATCTCGCCGATCCCGTTGTCGCGACACCAGTCGCGCCACCTGCGCGCGGTAGCCGCCGCGTCGGGCAGCAGCGCAGGTCGGTACACCAGGAGCAGGGGCCGGCCCTCGACGCGGAGATAGCGCGGGTCGCGCAGGTAGGGCGCCACCTCGGCGATGAAGGCGAGATCGTCCTCCGGCGAGTGATTCTGGCCGATCAGGATCTCGGATTCCTTCCCGTCCCAGCGCCGGGTCCAGTTCTCGTTGGCCCAGCAGAGGCAGAACTCGAGCTCCAGCTCCGGGTGCTCAAGCCACTGTTGCAGCGGCCGCTCGAGCAGCCGTCGGCCCGAGAACCAGTAGAAATAAAAACAGAAGGCAGTCACACCGTAGACTTTGGCCAGCTCGACCTGGCGTCGTTGCACCTCCAGCAGCCGCAGATCATAAAAGCCGAGTTCACCCGGCAAGTGAGGCTGGTAGTGTCCTTCGAAGAGCGGCTGCGCCTTACTGACATTGGTCCATTCAGTGAAGCCCTTGCCCCACCAGCGGTCGTTATCGGGAATAGGGTGGAACTGCGGCAGGTAGAAGGCAATGACGCGTGCGACCGGGTTAGTCAGCGGGTTCGTTTCGATCAGAGGTACGGCTGCCTGCGTTGGAACGGTCGGCGCGGGCTGGAGCGCAAGCGTCGGAGCGGTCGGTGTGTCGGCAGGCTTCGGCTTGGCTTCCTGATCGCGCGGCTTGTGCTTGCCGCGGATGAGCTTGCGAACCGCCGCTTCAGCGGCGCGCAGCGGCTTGGTCGCACGCCAAGTCAGTGTGCTGCGCAATCTCCTGCGGCGCCGCCGCTCCTTCGTGACCTGCCGCTGAAGAAAGGTCCGCGCGTCGAGCAGCGCGGCGCGGTCAGCGTGCAGGTTTTGGATCTGCACCAGGGCCTGCTCCTGCTCCGCGGCCGTTGCCCGCTGCCGATCAGCGTCCGCCCGCTGCTGCTCCGCGGCGGCCCGCTGCAGCTGCTCGTTCAGCTCGCGCTCCCGCTTCTCGATCTGCGCTGCGGTGGCGTCCCGCTCGGCCATCGTCGCGTGCAGAGCCGTCTCGAGCTGGTCGCGGTGGCGCTCCAGCTGCTGCAACCGCTTGGCGCTCAGCTCGCCCAGCAGGGATTGGCCGGCCGCGGCGAACCAGCGCCGCAGCACGACGGCTCGGCCTGCCGACGCATCGATCAGTGCCCGTACCTCGGGCGAGAGTTCGTCCCCGGCCGCGAGCACACCCAGGCCGTGGCTGTGATGGAACGCGAAGCCCGGCCCGCCCGCCGCGATCTCCTGCCAGAGGCGCCAGGCGCCGAAATCCCCCTCCCGCACATTGATGTCGTGAAACAGCACCAAAGCTCTTCGCGAGAGTTTCGGCCGCCAGGTCTCGAAATCGTGCCGCACGGCGTCGTAGGTGTGATAGCCGTCGATGTGCAGCAGGTCGACGCAGCCGTCCGCGAAATGCCCGACGGCGTCGTCGAAGGTGGCCCGCACCAGGCGTGAGAACGCGCCGTAGCGCGGATCGTGGTACCGCCTGAGATCGTCGAAAACCTCGGCACCGTAGAAGCCGGCCTGTGGGTCGCCCTCCCAGGTATCGACCGCGTAGCAGGCTGTCTCCAGTCCGAGCGAGGCTACCGCCTGGCAGAAGGCGCCGTACGAGTTCCCGCTGTGGGTCCCGAGCTCCACCAGCGTGCGTGGCCGATGCGCTGCGACGATCCAGAACGCGAACGGGATGTGTCCGACCCAGGCGTCCGGCTCGACGAGACGATCGGGCCGGCTCATCGAGAACTCCAAGAGCGGATCGATCAATCCGTCGCCCCGATCGGAAGCGGCCTCGCGCACCCCGCGAGGCTCGATCGCGCGAGAATCGCTGTACAGCGACTGGTCAGATGGTGACTGGTGCATGCTTGCTCGATACCAGGACTTCGATGTACTCAGCGCGGATGCCATGATCCAGGCGGTCGATTGTGACGATCTCGGTAATCAGACCCGACGATTCGAGTATATGCTGTACGATGTCCATCCCCCAGTCGATCGTGACCAGAGAACCGCTCGCGTCGATCGGATTGCCGTGATATTCGGGCGGGGCGAGATGCTCGACCGCTCCGTCCGGCCCCCGTCGCGCCCGGCGGCAGGACGGCTGTCGTTTGTTGACCAGCGGTACCGTGAAGAGATGCGCCCCGCCGACACGCAGCGTTCTCGCGATCTCGCGCGAGGCGGCGGCAGGATCGAAAATGTGCTCGAAGACGTCTTGCGTCACATGGAGGTCGAAGCTGTCGTCGGCGAAAGTCTGTGCCTCCAGGTTCTCGCAACGGATGCCGTTACGGTATTCGCCCGGAGGCACGTCGGGAAAGTATTGGCTGGGGACATAGTTCGAGCATTCTCGCGCCAATCGAAGACTTGCTCCCCGAGATCCAGGAGATGATTCGTGGATCTGCATGTTGCGCCAATCCGGAAATCGCTCCTCGAGGACCAGCATCAAGGCGCGCTCGCGAGGGATGCTGCCGCAGGTGGCGCAAACATAGTTGTCGCGAAACCAAGCATTCTCTGCGACGAACATTGTCGCCCCGGGGCAAGTCGTGCAATAGCCCCAATTTTGGAAGTACGTCATCCTCGAAGACTCATGACATGACACGCAGCGGCTTGGTGATTTTCCATGACAGCGAGCCCTTGAGGAGGCGAAGCTCCTCTCTCAGACGCGCGTTCTCCGTCGCCAGGATGTCCGCTCGGGTGATGGCGTCGCCGCAGAGCTGGGGATACTCGATGACACCCCGCGTTCGTGCCCAGTCGGCAAAGGAGTTGCACCCATCCATGGCTCGCGGACCCGGTGCCGCGCCGAATGGGTCGGGAAAGGTTCGCTGCAGTCCCGCGCGCATGCCGTAGACCCGCCGCTGCCCGGGCTCGATCGAGGTCCCGTCGGCGTAGCGGGCGAACGCCCAGGGCATGCGGGCCAGGGCGTCGTCGTCGGCAGCGCGGCTTGCTCGCTCGTACCAGCCGACCAGCTCCTCGAGCGTGCGGTTGCCCGCGCCGTTGCGCTCGGCCATCACCGCATGGGCGCCGCTGTCGAAGCCGGTGAAGTGGTAGAAGCCGAGCGGCCTGCCGTCGACCAGGACTCCGTCCGGGGCGTCGCCGGTCAGCTCGCGCGTGGTTATGTTCCAGGTGGCGACGTTGAAACGCGACTCCTTCAGGATCTCGACCCCGTCGAAGAACACCGGAACGTGGTTGATCCACTTCTGGTCGGTGAACAGGCCCTGCTCGAGCCGGTCGAAGCAGAAGTGCTGAAGACGGTGGGCCCACCAGTCGGCGAAGGTGCTGCCGGTCGGGCCGTTGCGGACGCCGATGAAGCCCAGATTGAAGATGCCCCATTTGAGGCTGCCGATCTCGTTGTCGACGATCCGCTCGAGCGTCGCCTCGGGTCTGGCCTGGTGCGGGGTGAGGACGATATCCGCGGCCAGCAGCCGCTCGACCAGATCGTCCAGCCGCGAGAACAGGACGATGTCGGGGTCGAAATAGAGCACCGCCTCGCAGTCGGGTCGAGCCAGCAGCCGCTGGAGGACGGCGCCCTTGATGCCGGTGCTGAGCTCGACGATCGAGTGCTGGAAGATCCAGCCGGGCCTGCCGATCCCGGGCAGGGTCTCGACCGGGATCACCTCGTCGACGCAATCCTCGCGCAGCTCCATGCCGTCGGGCAGACGGTCGGCGAGGGCATAGACCAGCCGGAACTCGGGATGGAACCGGCGCAGCGAGCCGAGGCAGAGCCGCGCCTTGGGCAAATAGTTCAGCGCCGCGCTGGTGAAGGCATAGATCATGCCGCCTGCTCCGGGACGCGGGACGACCGCGCCAGCGTGGCCCACCAGGCTTGCAGCTCGGCCAGGATCCGCGCCGGCTCCTGGCTGCCGAGGACCAGCCCCCGGGGGGCGCCGCGCACCCGCTCGGCCGGGGCGCCGAGATCGAACACGGCGACCGGCATGCCCAGCCGCAGCAGCTCCTCCGCCACGTAGCAGAAGGTCTCCGGCCAGATCGACGGCACCAGGCAGACATTCACGCCCGTGCGCTCGATCAGCTCCGGCAGGTCGGCGGCGCGATAGCGTCCGGTCTGGAACAGGCCGGCCCGGTATTCCTCGGCGACCGTCCCGATCACGCTGAGGCGGACGGGTGAGCCGCTCGCCCGCAGGTGCCGCGCCAGCTCGGCCACCACGGCCGCCCCCTTGGCCGGCGAGATCTCGCCCACGACGCCGATGTGCAGCTCCGCCCGCGGGTCGAGGCGGAGCGTGCGCGTCGGTACATGATCGACCTGATGCGGACGGAGCTCGATCCGGGCCGGGTCGAGGTTCTGATGAGCGCGCAGGAGCAGCTCCATCGATGCGCCGGAGAAGCAGACGATCCGGTCGGCGGCGCCGAGCAGCGCCGCCCAGGCCGCGCGCCAGCGGCCGATGTCGCGGATGCTTCCCTGTCCGGGCAGAGGGAGATCGATCGCGGCGAGGCAGGCGGCACACCGGCGCGGCCCGGGCAGACCGCAGAAGCGCCCCTGCTCATCGAGCAGGGTGAAGGACGGGCAGAGAGGGTAATAGTCGTGCAGCGGCACCTCGAGCGGCCCCTGCGCGGCGAGCTCGCGCAGGAGGTCGAGCAGCGCCAGGGGTTCCGGGTAGGAGACGAGATTGTTGAGCAGCGTGCTCGCCGGCGACAGGCGCCGCAGGAGGCCGGCCAGCTCCGCCTGATCCGCTGCCACGATCGAGACGTGGCGGCCGGCGAGGCGCAGGTCGAGCGCGTACCGCCTCTCCTGGACGCGGTAGGTCAGCAGCCCCAGCGCCGCATCGGGCGGCAGGCCGCTCAGCCGCTGGTTGCGGTAGCGGTTGGCTCCGCCACCGAGCGCGTGATCGATCGTCAGGAGGTCGAGCCGCAGCCGCCCGGCGGCCTCCGGCGAGGCGTCGAGCGCGGCGAGAAGGCGCCCGGACGGGAACGGGCCCAGGATCGACGAATGTGCGGTGCGGAACGCGTCGGCGGCGGCGGTCCGGCCGTAGCGCATGTAGCGCCACAGCTCGCGGCCGGCCTTGCCGTGCCCCTCGGCGAAGGCGGCGCAACCCTCGGCGTCGAGACCGCGCCAAGCGGGCGAGGGCAGAAAGCCGCGTGCGGTCCCCTCCTCGAGGAAGTGCCGTAGCGGGTCCCGCCGCGCGCGCGCCGGCATGCCGGGCTGGTCCAGGTACCACTCGGTGTCGAACAGCCCCGACGCGGCGATCAGATGGTAGGCACGCACCAGCCGCTGCTCGCGTCGCGACAGCAGCCGAGCGGCCGGCACCAGGCGAGGCGAGCGCAGCGCGAGCCGACCAAGGCGGCCATAACCCGGCGGAAGCCCGGTCAGCGCGGCTCTGTCCTCGGCGAGGCTTGTGAGATGCTCGAGCAGGGGCTGGACGCGACTCAACTGGTTCCTGTCCGAACGATCGAAGCGCGGCCGCCCGTGCGGGGCCAGATCCCGTGACGGCACTCGACGGCCAGCCTGTAGCGTGAGCGCCGCCGCGAGTCCATGCGTCAGCCACGGCACGCCGCCCGGGTCGCCAGCGCGTCCAGAACGGCGTCGGCGGTGTCCGCGGGCGTCGCCAGCAATCTCGTGCGCCAATCGCCCCGCCCGGCTTCGAGCATGGTGCCTCCGGCCACGCGGCGCAGCTCGATCTCGCCCGGCGCTGGCGCTCCGGCCGCCAGGGCGAGCAGCCCTGCGGCACGATAGGGCCGCCACGGGTCCCGCCGGCGGAAGTCGGTGAGGCGGCGATAGTAGTCGGGCCAGCGCCGATGCAGAATCGCGAGATTCCGCTCGAGCAAGGCCTTGCGCTCGCAGTCGACGAACGAGCCGCCGTGGAGATGAAAGACGAACAGATTGGGCACGAGCAGGTTGGACCAGCCGGCAGCCCGCGAGCGCAAGCTCCAGTCGGTCTCCTCGCAGTAACCCCGGCCGAAGGCCTGCGCGTCGAACGGGCCGACCGCCGCCCAGGCACGCCGGCTGATCCCCATGCAGAAGCCGATCGCGGTCGGCGCCTCGAGCTCCTCGGCGGGCCCCGGATGCAGCCGCGCGAACACCTCGTCGACCGCGACCAGGTCGAGGTCCGGCGGCAGGCCGTGGTCCCGGTCCGGGACCGGCACGCTGAAGATCTGGGCGGCATTCGAGAAGGGCGTGGTCGATGCCACCGCGGCATTCTGCTCGATCGGTCGCAGCAGCCGGTCGATCCAGCCGGGCGGCACCTCGGTGTCGGAATTCAGCACGACGGCGTTACGGGTCGTCGCGGACATCGCCGCGTTCACCGTGGCGATGAAGCCGCAATTGCCGTCGGACCGGGTGATACGGACATTGGGGCGCTCGGCTGCCGCGGCGAGCAGCGACACCACCGCCGGGTCCGTGCTGCCGTCGTCCGCCAGCAGGATCCGGTGGCGTGGGTCGGTGTGCTCGAACAGGGTCGAAAACAGCCGCCGAACGTGATCCGCGCCATTGTGGATCGGAACGATGACGTCCGCGGGCTCGGCCAGTGGCCGGGGCGAGCGGGCGGAAGGTGCGAGCAGCTCCAGCGCCCGCGTCAGGCTCGGCACGCCCGGCGCCGGAACGCGCAGCAGGACGAGGCTGTCGGTGACCAGACGCCGGGCCCGGTCGCGCTCGCCGCGTGCATAGAGCTTGAGCGCCCGGCGCAGCGAGCCCATCGCCTGCCCGAGGTCGGGGAGCGAGCGTCCGGCGTGCGGACGATCCCAAGCGCCGAGCGGCACCTCGGCCACGAGCTCAGGCCGCCGTGCCGGCGAGGTCCGGAACGGCGTGAACGGCCGCCGTCGCCAGGACCGCCTTGCCGGCATCGACCCGGTAGACCAGGTGCGCCGCCTGCTGCCAGGCGTGCTGGTGCGAGACCGCCAGCACCGTGACGCCCGTCGTCTCGCACAACGTGCGGACATGCTGGCAGATCGACCATTCCGTGTCCTGGTCGAGGCCCGTCGTGGCCTCGTCCAGGATCAGGATGCTCGGCTGGTGCAGGAGGGCGCGCGCGATCGAGATCCGCTGGCGCTGTCCGCCCGACAGCCGGTTGCCACGCTCGCCGACGATGGTGTCGAGACCCTGGCCGGCCGCCAGCACGAACTCCCGCGCCCCCGCCGCGGCGAGCGCCTGCAGCACCGCCTCGTCGCTGATCCCCTCCTCGTAGAGGGTCACGTTGTTGCGGATGGTGTCGTGGAACAGGAGCACTTCCTGCGGAATGTAGCCGATGTCCCGCCGCCAGAGGGCGATGTCGATCTCGCGCAGATCGACGCCGTCGACGCGGATGGCGCCGCCCTGGGGCTGGTAGAGGCCGACCAGCAGGTCGACGATCGTGGATTTGCCGACGCCCGACTGGCCCACGAGCGCGGTGATCGAGCCGGTCGGGATGCGCAGGCTCAGCTCGTCCAGGACCGGCGGGGTGCGATAGCCGAACGTCACCTGCTCGAAGGCGATCTCGCGCTGCAGGCTCGGAACGACGCGCCCGCTCCAGATCTCGCGCGCGCTCTCGCTGGTCTCGAGCAGGCGGGTGAGGGAGCGGTACTGGTCGCAGGACTGGATGAACCGCTGGGCCAGGCGCTGGATCGGCATCAGGGCGGCGATCGTCTTCACGATCAGGATCGACATGATCAGCAGATCGTGGATCTGAAGGTCCAGGCGCGTGATCGCGAGATAGAAGCCCATGGCGAGCAGCGCGCCGATGACCGGCTCCTGCAGGTCGGCGGCATATTCCGGCGCCATGATGCGGCTGCGCGCACCCCTGGCGGCGCTGCGGGCCTCGTGCTCGAACAGGTCGGCGAACTGATCGGCCCGGCCCATGGCCCGGATCGGCTTGATGCCGATCAGGGTGTCGGTGAACTTCGCCGTCCGCTGCCGGGCCTCCTGGCGCCGCTGTTTCGCCTCGCGGCGCGACTGCCGCACCAGCCCACCGAACCAGAACCCGACGATGCAGGCCGCGATGATCGCGATCACCAGGAGCTGCCAGGAGAGCAAAGCGATGATGGTGACGAACACCAGCACCTGCAGGCACGAGGCGATCAGCGTCGTCAACGCCTCGAAGCTCTGCCCGGTGGCCTCGGTCTCCGGCCCGATGGCGAAGGCGAGGCGGCCGACCGGCTGGCGGACGAAATAGCCCCAGCGCGCGCCGAGCAGGCTGCGGATCATGCGGATCCGCATGTCGCGGGTGACCTTGACCACCACCTGGTTGACGTAGCGGGTCACCAGCACGCCGACCAGCGCCTTGAGCGAGAGGCCGACGATGATGATGGTCAGGATCGCCGGAGGGGTGAACGGCAGTCCGAAACGGTCCAGGACGCCGTGCAGCGCGACGACGATGCCCTTGGTCGAGTTCTGCGCGTCGGAAGCGGCGATGATCAGCGGCACCATCATGGTGAGGCCGATCAGGTCGAGCACGCTGGAGAGGAAGGAGCCGACCACCACGAGCAGGCGGTGGTGCAATGGCGCCAGACGCATGATGTCGGAAACCGCGCCCGCCCACTTGCCGAGCCGCTTGCGCAGGCGGCTCAGCCGGCGCGCGGGTGCGGCAGCATCGGCCCCGGCGTGGCGCTGGCGTGACGGGTCCGGGGGCCGGGCGCTCACGTTCGCCGCCGCAGATAGTAGTCGTAGCGCATGCCGGCCCACGCATAGATCTCGCCGAGCGCGTGCGACAGGCTGAGCAGGCTGCCCACGAGCCGCGAACGGGTCCAGCCGAACGGCAGCCGGAGCAGGGATTTCGCGAGCTTGCGCCAGCTCGACCAGGCCAGGGCGCGGACCTGCTCGGCCGAGAGATGAGCCCGCGCGATATGCACGCGCGAACCGCCGCGCAGGAAGCCGCGCCTGAGCACGCCGCCGAGCGTCAGCCGGTTCGCCTCCCACGCCCTGACCACGACCGAATCGTGCGCGCAGGCATAGGCGAAGCCCGCCTCCTTGGCGCGGATGAACAGATCGCTGTCCTCGCCGCCGCAATGGGCGAACTCGCTGCGGAACGGGCCGTCCGAGGGTGCCAAGGCCTCGAGAACCCGGCGGGTCATCAGCACATTGTAGGTGCCGGCCCAAGCGGGCAGCCCAAAGCGGTTGCGGTCGTCGCGAAGGGGCGGGCGGAAGTAGCGCGTGTTGCGCAGCCAGGACGGCAGCTTCAGATCCGACGGCAGACACCAGAAACCGAACACCACATCCGCACCCGTCTCGCGCTGCCTCGCCACCAGACGCCATAGCCAGTCGGGTCGCGGCACATCGTCATCGTCGAGGAACGCCACCATGTCGGCGCCCCAGGCGAGCGCCTCGGACGTGGCGCGGTTGCGCGCGAACGAGATGCCGGCGCGCGGTTCCTCGATGAAGCGCAGCCTCATGGGCAGGTGCGCCCGGTGACGCTCGCACACCTCGCGCGCCGTGCCGTCCGCACGATTGTCCACCACGATCAGGACGAGATCGGACGCCGAAAGATCGCCGAGCTGGACCCTCTGCAGCACGTGCAGCACCCGCGCGAGCAAGGCGGCGCGATCACAGGTGCAAATACAAATGGCCACGCGGGACATCGGCTCACTCGCCGGCAGGGTATGCGTCGGCTAGCAAAAGGGTACATGCACAACAAGTGGCCCAAACCGGCCGCTCATCCAAGGACGGCCGCCGCTTTCAATTGCGCCACAGCATCGCATGTTACCCGATCGCGACGCCGGCCGACACCGCCTTGCCGGCGATGCCGATGCTTCCTACCTTGCGGCTCCCGGTCGCAAGGAGTTGTGTCCATCCCATGGCAGCCCTGCCGCGTTCCGCGTCGCCGGTGACGCCCGCCGTTCGCGCAGCGGACCATCTGACCGGGCTCAACCCCGAGCAGTTCGCGGCGGTGACGGCGGAAGATGGGCCACTGCTCGTGCTCGCGGGTGCCGGCACCGGCAAGACCCGCGTCCTCACCACCCGCCTCGCGCACATTCTCCTCACCGGCCGCGCCCGCCCCCATGAGGTGCTCGCGGTCACCTTCACCAACCGCGCCGCGCGCGAGATGGGCGAGCGGGTCGAGCACCTGGTGGGAGGCAGCGTGGCGGGCATGTGGCTCGGCACCTTCCACGCCATGGGCGCCCGCATGCTGCGAACCCATGCCGAGCTCGTCGGACTCCAGCCCAGCTTCACGATCCTCGACGCCGACGATCAGGAACGCCTGGCCAAGCAGGTGCTGCAGGCCGCCGGACTGGACGAGCGCCGCTGGCCGGCCCGGCTGCTGACCGGCATCATCCAGCGCTGGAAGGATCGCGGCCATCGGCCGGACCAGGTTCCGGCGGCGGAGGTCGGGGAGTTCGCGCTCGGACGTGGCGTCGAGCTCTACGCCGCTTATCAGCAGCGTCTCGCGACCCTGAACGCCTGCGACTTCGGCGATCTGCTCCTGCACGGGCTCACACTCCTCACCGGCCATCCAGACGTCCTCGCCCACTACCAGCGTCGCTTTCGGGCGATCCTCGTCGACGAGTATCAGGATACCAACGTTGCGCAGTACCTGTGGCTCCGCCTGCTGGCCGCGGGTTACAGGAACGTCACCTGCGTCGGCGACGACGACCAGTCGATCTACAGCTGGCGCGGCGCCGAGGTCGGCAACATCCTGCGGTTCGAGCAGGACTTTCCCGGGGCACGAGTGATCCGACTGGAGCGCAACTACCGCTCCACCGGCCATATTCTGGGCGCCGCGTCCGGCGTCATCGCGCGCAACCGTGCGCGTCATGGCAAGACTCTCTGGACCGAGGGCGAGGCCGGTGAGCCGGTCCGAGTCGCCGGCCTGTGGGACGATCAGGAGGAGGCTCGCTTCGTCGCCGACGAGCTCGAGGCCTGGCAACGCCACGGCGGCAGGCTGAGCCAGACCGCCGTGCTGGTCCGCGCCGGCTTCCAGACGCGCTCCTTCGAGGAGCGCTTCATCCAGCTCGGCGTGCCCTACCGCGTCATCGGTGGCCCGCGCTTCTACGAGCGGGCCGAGGTCCGGGACGCGATCGCCTATCTCCGGGTCGTCTGCCAGCCCGACGACGATCTGGCGCTCGAGCGGATCATCAACCTGCCGCGACGCGGCATCGGCGAGAGCACCCTGCGCAGCCTGCGCGCGGCGGCCCGCGCCGCCGAGGTAAGCCTGTTCCAGTCCGCCCGCGCCATGGCGGAGACCGACGAGCTGCCCGGGCGTGCCCGCAACGCGCTCTCGCAGCTGTTGGCCGACTTCGACCGCTGGCGCTCGGATCTGCGCGAGCGGCCCGCGCGCGAGCTCGCGGAGCGTGTCCTCGACGAGTCCGGCTACACCGCGATGTGGCAGGCCGAGCGCTCGCCCGACGCGCCCGGCCGGCTGGAGAACCTGAAGGAGCTGGTCAAGGCGGTCCAGGAATTCGATACCCTGGCGGCCTTCCTCGAGCATGTCAGCCTGGTGATGGACAACGCCGCACAGGCGGAAGGCGATCTCGTCACCATCATGACGCTGCACGGGGCCAAGGGCCTGGAGTTCGACAACGTGTTCCTCGCCGGCTGGGAGGAGGGCCTGTTCCCGAACCAGCGCGCGGTGGACGAGGGCGGCACCAAGGCGCTCGAGGAGGAACGGCGCCTCGCCTATGTCGGCATCACGCGTGCCCGGCGACGGCTGACGATCAGCTTCGCCGCCAATCGCCGGGTCTACAATCAATGGTCGTCGAGCGTGCCGTCGCGCTTCGTCGAAGAGCTGCCGGCGCAACATGTCGAGCATCTGCACCGCAATCCGGTGACGCGGCCCGATCTCGGCAGCTTCCTCGATGACGAGCCGTTTCAGGCGCGGCCGACCAGCCGCTTCCGCTCGCGCCGTGCGGAACTCGGCAAGCTGATCGAGGGCAAGGCCGAGATCCTGCAATCGCGCCCGCCGGGCCGGACCGGCGCCTACAAGACCGGCGACCGCATCTTCCACGACAAGTTCGGCTACGGGAAGGTCGAGCAGGTCGAGGGCAACAAGCTCGACATCGAGTTCGAGCATTCGGGGCGCAAGAAGGTGATCGACAGCTTCGTGCAGCCGGCCTGAGGCGGCCATGCCCGATCCCCACCTGTGGCGTCTGACCGTCGAGACCGACGGCTTCGCCATGCCCGAGCTGCCCGAGGCGATCGAGGACGAGGCGCTGAGCGTCTCCCTGTTCGAGATCGAGGACGAGCGCACGGCCGACACGGTGGGCTGGCGGATCGATCTCCTGTTCCGCGAGCCGCCGGACGCCGGGCAGCTGAAGGCCGAACTGGCGGCGGCGGGAATGTGGGTCACCCGAACCGGTGTCGAGCGGGTCGAGCCCGAGGAGTGGGCCCGCGCGACCGAGCTGAGACTTCCGCCGGTCGCCGTCGGTCGTTTCGTGGTTCACGGCTCGCACGCCCGCGACGCCGTCCCGCCCGGCGCCGTCGCGATCGAGATCGACGCCGGCCTCGCCTTCGGGTCGGGCGA
>JBFWWD010000070.1:0-22709 GCA_050246385.1 Geminicoccaceae bacterium | reverse complement strand
CGCGCCTCGGTGCGCGCCAACCGGACGGCGTCGCTCAGCTCGTCGGCGGCGCGTACCACGGTCATGCCGCGGCCGCCGCCGCCGGCCACGGCCTTGATCAGGACGGGAAAGCCGATCTCATGCGCCAGCTCGACCGCCTCGGCCTCGGTCAGGACGGGGCCGTCGCTGCCCGGGACGGTCGGGATGCCCAGATCGCGCGCCGTGGCCTTGGCGACGATCTTGTCGCCCATCAGCCGGATGTGCTCGGGCGATGGGCCGATGAAGGTGAAGCCGTGCTCCTCGACCATCTGGGCGAAGTCGGCGTTCTCGGACAGGAACCCGTAGCCCGGATGGATCGCGTCGGCGCCGGTGATCTCGGCCGCGGCCAGGATCGCCAGGGGATTGAGATAGCTGTCGGCGGCCTTGGGTGGGCCGATGCAGACGCTCTCGTCGGCGAGCCGGACGTGCATCGCCTGCGAATCGGCGGTCGAGTGCACGGCGACGGAGGCGATCCCCAGCTCGCGGCAGGCGCGCAAGATGCGCAGCGCCACCTCGCCGCGGTTGGCGATCAGGACCTTGTTGAACACGGGCGGCTACTCGATCACCAGGAGCGGCTCGCCATACTCGACCGGCGCCGCGTTGCTGGCGAAGACATGCGTGACCTTCCCCGCCCGGGGGGCGCGGATCTGGTTCATCACCTTCATCGCCTCGATGATCAGCAGCGTCTGGCCCTCCTTCACCGCGTCGCCGACCCTGACGAACGCCGGCGCGCCGGGCTCGGGGCAGAGATAGGCGGTGCCGACCATCGGCGAGGTGATCGTGCCGGGGTGGCTGGCCTCCGGCGACGCCGCGACGATGGGGGCCGCCGCCGCGACGGTCGCCGTCGTCGCCTGCGCCGGGGCATGCACATACTCGATGCTCGTCGCCGTCTGCCGCGCCACGCGGACGCGGGCGTCTCCCTGGCAGATCTCGATCTCGCTCAGGCCGGTGCGAGCGAGCAGCTCGGCCAACTTCTCGACATAGTCGGTCTCGATCTCGATCTTGGGCATCAGTTCTTATATTCCCGGTGCACGCCGGCGCATGGGCAATGCCCGCGACCTGATCGCGCGGCATGGACGGCGTGTTGGCCTGGGGATTGCGCAGAAGGGCGCGCACCCCGTGTGGGGCGGCGCCGGATTGGCATCCAGGGCGAGTTCATCGACAGCGTTCGTTCTGACCAGCGCTGGTCGGTCGTTACCAGACGAACACACCGGCTGGACCGGCAGCTCGCGCCGGCCGCCGCCAATCACGAAGGCTGGTGCTATAGCACAGCGGTCCGAGCACGCAATGCGGCAGCACCCGCCGCTCCCGGCCGGCTCAGGCCCGGATGTCGACGACCACCCGCCCCTGCACCCTGCCGGCCAGAAAATCGGGTGCGACCGCGGGAACGTCGGCCAACGCTATCGTGCCGGTCATGCGCGCGAGCAGGCCGAGGTCCAGATCGCGGGCGAGCCGCGCCCACACCGCCGGCCGCCGGTCGGCAGGGAAGTAGGCGGAATCGATCCCGATCAGCCGCACGCCGCGCAGGATGAACGGGAACACCGTGCCCTCGAAGGCCGCCCCGCCGGCCAGCCCGCAGGCGGCGACCACGCCGTGGTAGCGCATGCCCTTGAGCAGGTTGACCAGGGTGGCGCCGCCGACCGAGTCGATCGCCCCCGCCCAGACGGCCGAGTCGAGCGGCGCCTTCGAGCCCTCGCTGAACTGGGCGCGATCGACCACGCGCTGCGCGCCGAGGCCGGTCAGGTAGTCGGCCAGCGCCGCGCGGCCGGTGGAGGCGACCACGGCGAAGCCGGCGCGCCGCAGGAGCGGGATGGCGACGCTGCCGACCCCGCCCGCGGCACCGGTGACCACGATCTCGCCGTCGCCGGGCGCCACGCCCTGCTCCTCGAGCGCCAGCACGCCGAGCATGGCCGTGAAGCCCGCCGTGCCGATCGCCATGGTCTCGGCGAGCGTCAGGCCGTCCGGCTTGGGCAGCAGCCAGTCCGCCTTGACCCGGGCGCGCTGGGCGAGGCCGCCCCAATGGCGCTCGCCGACGCCCCAGCCGGTCAGGAAGACCTCCTGGCCGGGGCCGAAGCGCGGGTCGCCCGAGCTGCGAACGGTGCCGGCGAGATCGATCCCGGGCACGAACGGGAACTCGCGCACGATCTTGCCTGCACCGGTGATCGCCAGCGCGTCCTTGTAGTTCAGGCACGAGTGGCTGACCTCGACCTCGACCTCGCCGGGCGGCAGGCGGTCGGTCGGAACATCGGCCAGCTTGGCCCGCGTCGTCCTGTCGACCTGCTCCAGCAGAACCGCCCTGAAGCTCTCCGTCATCGCCGGCCCTCCCATGCGCCACGGCGCCGTTGCTAGCCAAACCGGCAGGCGGCGTCACTGCCGGCCGCGATCAGGCGGGCTCGCCGGACTCCGGCTCGAACGGGCGCCAGAAGGGCCCGTCCAGGCGCTCGAGCGGCGTGAAGCGCGCCTTATAGGCCATCTTGCGGCTCTCGCCGATCCAATAGCCGAGATAGACGTAGGGCAGGCCGATCCGACGCGCATGCTCGATGTGCCAGAGGATGATGAAGGTACCGAGCGAGCGCTGCGCCGCATCGGGATCGTAGAACTTGTAGACGCCGGAGAGGCCGGAGCGGACGAAATCGGTCAGGCTCACCCCGACCAGACGTCCGGACGCCTCGCGGAACTCGATCAGCCGCGTGCCGTCGGGCGCCAGCTCGACCATCTCGGCATAGGCACCGCGATCCATGCGGACCATGCCGCCGTCCTGATGGCGGCGGCGCAGATAGCGGTGGAACAGCGAGAACTGCTCGTCGGTGGCGATGGCGGGGGCGGGGTGCGCCGTGAGATCGTTGTTGCGGGCGAGCACCTTGCGGAAGCTGCGCCCGGGCCGGAAGCCGTCGACGGCGATCCGCACCGGCACGCACCGGCTGCAGCCGGGGCAGACCGGCTTGTAGAGATAGCCCTGGCTGCGGCGAAAGCCGGCCTCGGTGAGCAGATCGAGACGGTCGTTGCCGTCCTGGCCCTCGACCAGCGCGACGAGACGACGCTCCTGTCGCTCGGGCAGGTAGGGACATGGGGCGAGGTCGGTGCTGTAGAACCGGTGCAGTCGTCCGTCCGTCTCGTCGCCCATCACCGCTCCGCGACCGGAGGAGGTCTCCGTTCGTGGCTCCTAGATGGATTGACGGACGCCAGCGGGCAAGCGCGCGCTCACCGCGCGCCCAGAGTGAGTTGCCGGTCGTCGACGCGAACGGACCCGAACCGCTGCAGCAGGTCGGCCCCGAGCACCGAGACCTCGGCGTCGACAACCGGCAGCGTCAGCGGCCCCGCCGTCAATCCGCCGAGGTGCATCCGCTGGATCGCGACCTCGGCCGAGCCGGCCTGGGCCGCGGCAAGGAGCCGCGCGTCGCGTCCGGCGAGGACCGAGCCGGGCGATTCGGGCCCGAGACGCATGGTCACCGCGATCCCGTCCAACAGCACCGGCGCGTAGAAGGCCCGGTCCGCCGCGCGCGGCACGGCAAGGCCGCCTGCCGGTCCGGCTGCCGGCTCGATCAGTGCCAGCCCGCTCTCGACATCGGCCAGGCTCGGTGCGGCACGGTAGGGCGCCGGGCCCCAGGCCGCCGGCAGCAGACCGCCCATGCCGATTCCGAGTATCGCCGCGAACGTCACCAGCGTCAGCGCCGAGGGACGAAAGATCGGCGGTTGCGGTCCGATGTATTCGTCCTGATGCACGACGTTAACCGAGAAGCGCTCTGCCGGCCGCAGCATCCTGTTCCGCTCCATGACCTTCGCCCGAGCAATCGGGCTGCCTGGACCGGTCTCGTATAGTTTCCCGGGCGTTAAGGAGCGACTAACAATGTCAGCCTGACGTCTGGATTCACCCGCCGGACATATCGGAGTGACCCGCTGCTCAGGCGGCAGCGGCCTTGAATTCGACCTGCTCGGTGGGCGCCGGCCTGAATTCGAGCGTCACGCGAAGGCCGGGGCCGTTGTCCTCCAGCGACAGCCTCGCCTGATGCAGCTTGGCCACCGCGTCGACGAGGCTCAGGCCGAGCCCGCTGCCCGGCGTGCTGCGCTGCGCATCGAGCCGGACGAAGCGCTGCTTGGCATGCTCGCGCAGCTCGGCGGGAATGCCCGGGCCGGTATCGGTCACGGTGATGCTGGGGAAGGGGCCCGGAGCGGTCGCGATGGCGACCATGCCGCCCTGCGGCGTGTATTTGATCGCGTTGTCGGCGATGTTGGCGATGGCCTGGGAGATGAGCTGCCGGTGCCCGACGATCACGGCATTCGGCCGCAGGTCGGTGTCGAGCCTGATTCCACCCTCCTCGGCCAGGGGCTCGTAGAGCTCGGCGACGTCGCGGGCGATCTCGGACAGGTCCAGCCGCTCCCAGTCGCCATGCTGCGCCCCCGCCTCGGCACGCGCGATCGCGAGCAGCGCATTGAACGTCTCGATCAGCCGGTCGGCGTCCTGCAGGGTCTGCTCGAGCAGGCAACGGGCCTCGTCCGGGTCGGGCGAGCCCATCAGGGCGACCTCGATGCGCGAGCGGATCCGGTTCAGGGGCGTGCGCAGATCGTGGGCGATGTCCTCGCTCACCTGTCGCATGCCGGCCAGCAGCCGCTCGATCCGGTCGAGCATGGCGTTGAGATTCTGGGCGAGGTTGTCGAACTCGTCGCCGTTGCTGTCGGTCGCGATCCGCTGGCCGAACTCGCCGGCCATGATGCGCGAGGTGGACCGATTGACGCGCTCCAGCCGCGCCAGCATCCAACGGCTCATGATGAAGCCGCCGACCAGGCCGAGGACGACGATCGCCGCGATCCCGAGCAGGCTGGCCGTGTGCATCAGCTTCTGAGCGGTCACCAGATCGTGGATGTCCCGGCCGACCAGGAGCGTGAAGCCCTCGTCGTTGTGGATGATCTTGGCCAGCGCCGGGTGGCTTCGGGTGGTGCCGCCTTCGGCGACCTCCATGTCGAACCAGACGAACTGGTCCTCGCCCGGCGCTTGCGTCGGCCCGCCGACCAGGTTGCCGACGATCAGATTGCCGACCGGATCGGACAGGACGTAGATCGCGCGCCGATTCGGCTCCACCGCGGCGCGCTCGGCGATCAGCTTGCGCAGCGTCGCGATCCCGCCCAAGCGCGACTGCTCGAGCAGCAGCGCCATGTCCTCCTCGATCACGGCACGCACCTGCTGCCCGTTGAAGCGATCCGCCATCAGGTTGATGGCGGCGAGGAGAATGGCGCTGGAGATCCCGAACAGGCCGAGATAGGCCAGCGTCAGGCGGAAGGTCGAGCTTCTAAGCGGCTTGGTCGGGGGCACGCAGGCTGTATCCGGCGCCGCGCACGGTCTGGATCAGCGGCTGTGCATGGCCGCGATCGATCTTCTGCCGGAGCCGGCTGATGTGGACGTCGATCACGTTGGTCTGCGGATCGAAGCGATAGTCCCAGACCTTCTCGAGCAGCATGGTGCGGGTCATCACCTGACCGGCATGCCGCATCAGGACCTCGAGCAGCTTGAACTCGCGCGGCTGCAGATCGATCGGCCGGCCGGAACGCATCACCCGCCGTGCCAGCAGATCCAGGCTGAGATCCTGATAGTGCAGGACCGTCTCGGGTACGGCGGCGGCGCTGGTCGAGCTGCGGCGGACCAGCGATTCGAGCCGGGCGAGCAGCTCGGAGAAGGCGTAAGGCTTGGCGAGATAGTCGTCGCCGCCGCTGCGCAGCCCCTTCACCCGCTCGTCGACGTCGCCCAGGGCGCTGACGAACAGCACCGGCGTCTGGTTGCCCGTGGCGCGCAAGGTGCGCACCAGGCTGAGGCCGTCGAGCTCGGGCAGCATCCGGTCGACGATCAGCGCGTCGAAATCGGCACCGGCGGCCATGAGCAGGCCGTCCTTGCCGCTGTTGACGACCTCGACATTGTGGCCGCTCTCCTTGAGGCCTTTGGCCATGTAGCCGGCGGCGTCGCGGTCGTCTTCAATGATCAAGACTTGCATCGGCTACGGGCTCCCAGGTTGCTCGGGCCGCCGCTGCAGGGCAACGGCGGGCGGCCGCCGGAGGCTGTCCTCGGGCGGCCGCCACGGTTCAGGAGGTGGCCAGCGGCACGGCCTCGAACCGCTCGTTGCCGTTGCGCGAGACGAACAGCAGGACCGACTTGGCGCCGGTCTCGTGCGCCTTGCGGAGCTCGGTCACGACGTCCGACGGCTGGGCCACCGGCTTGCGGTCGATCGAGAGGATGACGTCACCCTCGCGGATGCCCTTGGCCTCGGCCGGCCCGCCCGGCACCACCTGGGTGACCAGCACGCCCTTCTGATCGGCGTCCAGGCCGAGCTCGGAACGCTGCTCGGGTGCGATGGGCGCCAAAGCGAGGCCGAGCCGCGGCTGGTCGGCGGCAGGACCACCCTCCTCGGCCGAGGCGACCTGGTCCTGGTTCGGCATCGCCGCGATCTGCGCGTCGAGCGTCTTCTCCTTGCCGTCGCGCCAGACCACGATCTTGGCGTCCGAGCCCGGCGCCACGACGGCGACCGCGCGGCTCAGCTGGCGGACCTGGTCGATCGGCTTGCCGGCGAAGGAGAGGACGACGTCACCCTGCTCGATGCCGGCGGCCGCGGCCGGGCTGTCGGGCTGAACCTCGCCGACCAGTGCGCCGCGCGGCTTGTCCAGGCCGAGATGGCTGGCGAGATCCTCGTCCACGCCCTGGATCTGCACGCCGAGCCAGCCGCGCTCGACCGTGCCGTCGGCCTCGAGGTCGGCGACGATCTCCTTGGCGAGGTTCGAGCTGATCGCGAAGCCGATGCCGACGCTGCCGCCCGACGGCGAGAAGATGGCGGAGTTCACGCCGACCACCTCGCCCTTCATGTTGAAGGTCGGACCGCCGGAATTGCCGCGGTTGATCGGGGCGTCGATCTGCAGGAAGTCGTCATAGGGGCCGCTGCCGATCTCGCGGCCGGTGGCCGAGACGATGCCGGCGGTCACGGTACCGCCCAGGCCGAACGGATTGCCGACCGCAACCACGGCGTCACCGACGCGGACCTTGCTGCTGTCGCCGAAGGTGACGAAGGGCAGGGGCTTGCCGGCGTCGACCTTGAGCACCGCCAGATCGGTCTTCTGGTCGACGCCCTTGAGGGTCGCCGGGAGCTCGCGCCCGTCGTCGAACAGAATGGTGATCTTGTCCGCACCGCCGGCGACATGGGCGTTGGTGACGATCAGGCCGTTCGGGCTGACGATGAAGCCCGAGCCCTCGCCATGCATCCGCTGCTTGGGCTGCTGCGGCATCGCCATCGGGCCGCGGCCCTCGCCGGGCTCGCCGAAGAAGCGCTCGAAGAACCGGCGCATGTCCGGGTCCATCTGCGGGCCCTGCTGCTCGCCCTCGGCAGCGGTTTCCGTCCGCTCGACCCGGACATTCACCACGGCCGGCTTGACCGCGGCGACCAGATCGGCATAGCCGGAGAAGGGCGCCGCCGTAGCGGCGATGTTGGCGCTGGCGGGCGCGGGCTCGGTGGCGAGGGACACGGCCCCGCCGCCGGCCAGGAGGCCGAGCACGGCCACGGTCGCCAGCAGCGGCGCCCGGCGCGACCGACGGGTGTGAGGGGTGGAATTCGTGGGCATCGGCTACTCCGTCTGCTCCTCGGACGCCGCCGACTGCCGCGGCGTCTCGTCGTGACCAGGCATATACATTGCGGAAATGGCCGCTGCCTTTCGCCTTCATGACATCTACTACACTTCGTCCATGTTCTCACGCTAGCTGCGAGGTCCGGCATTGACCGCATCCAGTCTGCGCCTCGCGGTCGCCGGCGGCCCGGCGCCCGCCCACGCGCGGGACGCGCTGGCCTGGGCCGAGCGACGGATGAGCGATGCCGCGGCGGCGCGCGCCGAGCTTCTCGTGCTGCCTCAGCAGACATTCGGAGGCTGCGGCGAGGAGGAAGCGCTGCTGTCCGACGATCCCGTGCTGCGGACGCTGGCGCAGGCCGCAGCGCGTCATGGCGTGGCGACGGCCTTCGGCTATGTCGAGCAGTGCACGGGCAGGCGGCACCACGCCGTCCAGCTGGTCGACGCCAGGGGCCTCGCGCTCGCCAACTATCGCGCCGCCCATCTGGCGGCGGAGGCGACGACGGCCGGCCTCTCCGCGGGGAACTGGTTCAACCAGGTGCGCCTCGGCGGTCTCGCCGTCGGTCTGCTCGCCGACCACGACCTGCTCGCTCCGGAACCCGCGCGCGCCCTGGCGCTGGCGGGCGCCACCATCCTTGCGGTCGCCGCCGACATCGCCGGTCTGCCGCCCGAGATCGTCACGGCCTTGTTACGGGCGCGAGCGTTCGAGAACGGGTGCGGGCTGGTGTTCGCCAACCGGGCGGCGGAGCCGGCCAGCGCAATTCTCGGTCCGGACGGCACGCTGCTGGCCGGCACCGTTGATGGGATCGCGGTTGCGGACGTGCCGCAGGTGCGACCGGCCGAGGCAGCGAGTCGTCTGGCGGCACGGCGACCACTGCTCTATCAGCGACTTTCGTCGCCCCATGCGCAGGACCGCGCTCCGCGCGACTAGCGGGTTGGGCCTGACGCAACGGGGCCCGGCCCGATGGAGGTCTGCATGCGAACCATCCTGGTGAACCTGGAGGTCAGCCCGGTCCTCGACTCGGCGCTGCAATGCGCGCTCCTGATCGGACGGCGCTTCGGCAGCTACATCGAGGGCCTGCACATGCGCCCCGGCCAGCCCGACATCATCGCCGCGGGGGCGGACGGCTTCGTCGCCGCAGCGCCCGATCTCGTGGCCAGCTTCGAGCGCGAGGCACGCGAGCGGGCCGAGCGGGCGCGAACCCGGTTCGAGGAGTTCATGGCCAGCAACGGCCTGTCGCGCGCGACCGGCCTGCCGCCGGGCAGCGGCCTGTGCGCCGACTGGCGGATCGAGGTCAGCAGCGGGCACAGCGCGATCGGCAGCACCGGCCGCGTGTTCGACCTCATCGTGATGGGGCGCCCGTTGCCCGATGCGGTGGCGCCGAGCATGGCCACCCTCGAGACCGCCCTGTTCGAGAGCGGCCGGCCGCTGCTGATTGCACCGCCGACGCCGCCCGCGATCATGGGCGAGCATGTCCTGATCGCCTGGAACTGCAGCACGGAGACCGCACGCACGGTGGGCTTCGCCATGCCGCTCCTGCAGATGGCGCAGCGCATCACCGTGCTCACGGTCCAGCGCGGGACGGTACCCGGCCCGAGCGCCGCCGAGCTGGCCCGCAACCTGGAGCGGCACGGGCTCTCTGTGGAGTGGCGCGAGGTCCCGCCCGGTGATGCCTCGACCGGCGAGGCGATCCTGCGCGAGGCCGCCCACTGCGGTGCCAACCTGATCGTCAAGGGCGCCTACACGCAGAGCCGGCTGCGCCAGATGATCTTCGGCGGCGCCACGAGCCACATGCTGGCGTCGGCCGACCTGCCGGTGGTGATGGCCAACTGAGACGTCGCACCTTCCGTCAGAGACCGCAGGCGGCGCTGCGCGCCGCGCTTCGCAGGTCCGGGGTCCTCGCCTGTCTGGCGGCCGGTTTCGCCGTCTGGGCATGCCTTGCGGCGCCCGAGGCTGCGCAGGCGCAGGGCGATGCGACGACCGTGGCCGAGCTCAAGGCGGCGCTGGCCGAGCTGCGCCGCCGCCTGGCGGAGCAGCCGAGACCCGCGACCGACGCGCAGCTGCAGGTGGCGCGGCGGCAGATCGAGCGGCTGACCGAGACGATGGTCGGCCTCAAGCGCGAGCGCGACGGCCTGCGGGGCGAGGTCAGCGCGCTGCGCGTCGACAGCGACCGCCTGCGCGCGACGGCGGCGGAGCAGCGGCGGGAGCTTGCCGCCCGTGCGGCCGAGATCGCCCGGTTGGAGCGGAGGCTCGATGCGGCGGCGGCGCAGGTGCCGGCGGCACTGGTCACGCCGGAGCCGAAGCGCCACAGCGAAACCATGTCCGGCTCCGCGTTCGCATCCGGCGGCGCCGGGCTGCGGCCGGATGCGGTGCTGCAGCTCGACGCGATCGCTTCCTGGCTGCGCACCGAGCAGGGCGGCACCGTGGTGATCGAGGGGCACACCGACGCGGTCGGCGAGGCCGAGGCGAACCGGCAACTGTCTCTCGCGCGTGCCGAGACTGTCCGCGACGCCCTCGCGTCGCGAGGCGTGGCGCGGGAGCGGATCGAGGTCCGCGGGCGCGGCGAAGACCTGCCCATTGCGGATAACGACACGGCCGAGGGGCGCGCGGCCAACCGCCGGGTGGTGGTCACCCTGGAGCCGTGAGCCTGCTCACTGGGGACATGGCGAGCGGTGCAGCTTGCAGCCGGCCTCGTCGAACAGGAGGGCGAACTCGGCGCTGGGGCGCGGCGGATGGCGCACGGCCCGGGCCTGGTCCCAGTTCGGCGGATCGGAGCCGACGACGATCAGGCCGACCATGCCGACCTCGTAGCCCGAACGGCATTTGACGCCGTAGACCCCCGGCTCCTCGAGATGCACAGAGATGGTTTCGCCCATCCCCCCCCGCCACGGGCTCGCTCCAACCGGAAGCATCCCGGGCACCGACTTGGCAGCGTGCATCCCGTCGTCGGGGATGAAGCGCACGGTATCGCCGACCTCGGCATAAACCACGGCCGGTTCGAAGCGGAAGCGCCCGCTTTCATTCTCCGACACCAGATGCACCGAATATTCCGCGGGAATCGCGGCTCCCGGGGCCAGAGCGAGCGCCGCCACGACGCCGCCCACGAATACCGCTCTCAACCCGTCCAATACCGGCTTCCCGATCCGAGCAACCCATACCGCACCGCGAGTGCCGCGAGACGAGATGTGCGCCCGCGGCTGCGCACTGGCCAGCGCCCCCGCAATCGCGTCGGATCACATGGGCGTGGCCCGTTAGCCCGGCCTTAACTCGTACACGGCAGCCTCTGCCGGCAGCGCGGCAGCTTGCCGCCCACTGGGAAGCACAGTGCACCCGAAACTGTCGAGACGGTCTCTGCTCCGCGATCTCCTGGTCGGCTGCATCGGCGCGGCCGGTCTGCGCGAAGCCCGTGCTGGAGAGGCTGCAAGCGCCACGGCCGAGGCGTTCGTGGCGGACCTCGCGCGCCGTATCGTGGTCGCCTTGCGCGATCCCGCGCACGGCGAGGCCCAGCGCCTGGAGGAGGTCGACCGTGTCGCACGGGGATCGTTCGACCTCGACCGCACCGCAAGGATCGCGCTCGGCCGCTACTGGAAGCCCGCCAGCCCCGAGCAGCGGTCGGCCTTCGTCACGCTGTTCAAGGACCATGTCCTGATCAGCTATGGCCGGCGCTTCCACGACTACGCCGATCGCAGCTTCCGGGTCACGGGCGCCAGGCCGAGCGGCGACGACGTGACGGTCGAGAGCCTGGTCGAGGGCGGGGCGACGCCGATCCGGCTCGACTGGCGGGTGGGCCGCACCAATCACGGCTGGCGCGTGCTCGATGTCGCGGTGGAAGGCGTGAGCCTCCTGCTGACCTACCGCAACGAGTTCGCCGCCGTGATCGAGCGCCAGGGCGGACAGGTCGAGGGGCTCCTCGACGAGCTGCGCCGCCGGGTGGCGAGCGAGCGCGCCCGACTCGCCACGTGAGAGCATGCCGTCCGCCCGGCTTTTTTGATTGATCGTCCAATCAAGAAACGGCAGGGTGGCCGGAGCGGCAGGGGAGGAATGGCGTGCCGAAGCTCGGCATGGAACCGATCCGCAAACGCCAACTGATCGAGGCCACGGTGGCGTCCATCCACCGCAACGGCTTCGCCGACACCACGGTCCAGACCATCAGCCGCGCCGCCGGCGTCTCGCCCGGCATCATCCACCACTATTTCGGCGGCAAGGCCGCCCTGCTCGCCGCGACCATGCGCGCCCTGATGATCGAGCTGCGTGACTGTGTCGTGCCGGCGCTGCGCTCCGCCCGCGGGCCGCGCGAGCGGATCGAGGCGATCATCGACGCCAACTTCGCCGACCGGCAGTTCCAGCCACAGGTGATCGTCACCTGGCTCGCCTTCTGGGGGCAGGCGCCGCACGAGCCGGCGCTGGCGCGGCTGCAGCGGATCTATGCCCGGCGCCTGGAGGGCCACCTGCGCCACGACCTGCGTCGCCTGATCGGACCGCGTGCGCCGATGGCCGCGGCCGGCCTGGCGGCGATGATCGACGGCCTCTGGCTGAGCTACGCGCTCGGCCGTGCCGATGCCGGCCCGGGCGCCGCGCGGGCGCTGGCCCGCGACTATCTCCACCGGCTGCTTGCGGCCTGAGGCGGTGGAGTTCGACTATGTCATCGTCGGCGCCGGCTCGGCCGGCTGCGTCCTCGCCAACCGGCTGAGCGCCGATCCGGCGCTGCGCGTGCTGCTGCTCGAGGCGGGCCCGCGCGACGGCGGCTGGAAGATCGAGATGCCGGCGGCGCTCACCTACAATCTGACGAGCGACCGGGTGAACTGGTTCTATCAGACCGAACCGCAGCGGCACATGGACGGCCGCCGCCTCTACTGGCCCCGGGGCCGCGTGCTCGGCGGCTCCTCCTCGCTCAACGCCATGGTCTACATCCGCGGCCATGCGCTCGACTACGACCGTTGGGTCGCGGAGGGAGCCGCGGGCTGGTCCTATGCCGAGGTGCTGCCCTATTTCCGTCGCGCCGAGACCTTCTCGCTCGGTGCGGACGCCTATCGGGGCGGGGACGGTCCGCTGACCGTGACCAGGGGATCGGGCGACAACCCGCTGTTCGACGCCTGGATCGCGGCCGGCGCGGAGGCGGGCTATCCGGCCACGCCCGACATGAACGGCTACCGCCAGGAGGGCATGGGCCGGATGGACATGACCATCCGCGCCGGCCGACGGTGCAGTGCCGCCAAGGCCTATCTCCGCCCGGTGCTGCGGCGGCGAAACCTCGTCGTGCTGACGGGCTGCCTCTCGACCCGCGTCATGCTGGAGAAGGGCCGGGCGACCGGTGTCGAGTTCGTCGAGAACGGCATCACCAAACGTGCCCGGGCGTCGCGCGAGGTCGTGCTCAGCGGCGGCGCTGTCAACTCACCGCAGCTGCTGATGCTGTCGGGCATCGGGCCGGGCGACCAGCTGCGCCGGGTCGGTGTGCCGGTCGCGCACGATCTGCCCGGAGTCGGCCGCGACCTGCAGGACCATCTCGAGTTCTACTTCCAGGTCGCCTGCCGCGAGCCGGTGACCCTGCTCGACGCCATGCGGCCGCACAACATGGTCCGCATCGGCCTGCGCTGGTTCCTGCGCCACGACGGCCCGGCCGCGAGCTCGCATCTCGAGGCGGGCGGGTTCATCCGCTCCCGGGCCGGCATCGAGCATCCCGACCTCCAGTTCCACTTCCTGCCGGCGCTGGTCGAGGATCATGGCCGCTCGAAGGGTCGGATGCACGCCTACCAGGCGCATGCGGGCACCATGCGCCCCGCGAGCCGCGGCTGGTTGGAGCTGCGCTCGGACGATCCCCGGCAGCATCCGCTGGTCGAGCCGAACTACCTGGCCGAGGAGCAGGACCGCGTCGACCTGCGCGCCTGCGTGCGGCTGACCCGCGAGATCTTCGCCCAGCCCGCGTTCGACCGCTATCGCGACCGCGAGCTCATGCCGGGCGCCGCGATCACCGGCGACCGCGAGATCGACGCCTTCGTCCGCGCCAAGGCCGACAGCGCCTACCATCCCTGCTGCACCTGCCGGATGGGCGGCGATCCGCTGGCCGTGGTCGATCCGGAGTGCCGGGTGCGCGGGATCGACGGGCTGCGCGTGGTCGACGCGTCGATCATGCCGAGCATGGTCTCGGGCAATCTCAACGCTCCGACGATCATGCTGGCCGAGAAGGCCGCCGACATGATCCTCGGCCGGCCACCTTTGCCGCGCTCCGAAGCCCCGGTCTGGATCGAGCCCGACTGGCGCACCCGGCAGCGCCCGGGGCGCACGGCGACCGAGTTGGCGGCGCCCCCGCCCGCGACTAACCTCGAACCACAAGCCGAACTGGCATGAAGGAGGCCCGCATGTGGAAGAACCTCGTCGGCGGATTGGGTGCAGCACTGCTGGTCGCGGGCACCGCGGCGGCCGCCGAGCCCGAGAGCTGCAAGACGGTCCGCTTCTCCGATGTGGGCTGGACCGACATCACCGCCACGACGGCGCTCACCTCGGTGGTGCTCGAGGCGTTGGGCTATGAGCCGACCGCGGACATCCTGTCGGTGCCGGTGACCTATCAGAGCCTGAAGAACGGCGACATCGACGTCTTCCTCGGCAACTGGATGCCGACCATGGAGGCCGACATCGCGCCGTTCAAGGCGGACGGCAGCGTCGAGACGGTGCGCGCCAATCTCGAAGGCGCCAAGTACACGCTGGCCGTGCCGACCTATCTCGCCGAGCAGGGCCTGAAGGACTTCGCCGACATCGCCAAGTTCAAGGACCAGCTCGGCGGCGAGATCTACGGCATCGAGCCGGGCAACGACGGCAACCGGCTGATCCAGAAGATGATCGACGACAACCAGTTCGGGCTGGGTGGCTTCGAGCTGGTCGAGAGCTCCGAGCAGGGGATGCTGTCGCAGGTCGAGCGGTCGGGCCGCGACCAGAAGCCGATCGTGTTCCTGGGTTGGGAGCCGCACCCGATGAACACGCGGTTCAACCTCACCTACCTGACCGGCGGCGACGAGGTGTTCGGCCCCGACTTCGGCGGCGCCACGGTCTACACCAACGTGCGCAAGGGCTACCTGCAGGAGTGCCCCAACGTCGGCAAGCTGCTGCAGAACCTCGCCTTCACGCTGCCGATGGAAAGCTCGGTGATGGGCGGCATCCTCGACGATGGCGAGGAGCCCGAGGCGGCGGCCAAGACCTGGCTGGGCGACAATCCGAGCGTGCTCGACGGCTGGCTCGCCGGTGTGACCACCTTCGACGGCCAGGACGGCCTCGCGGCCGTCAAGGGTGCGCTCGGCTCCTGACATTGACCGCGCGGCGGCGCTCCGGGTGCCGCCGCGGCCAACGACGAGACGCCCGCAGGCACGGGCCGGGAGGATGCGATGGACTGGCTGACCGACCACAAGATTCCGCTGGGCAGCTGGATCAAGTCGCTGGTCGATCTCCTCAACGCCCATGCCGCAGGCTTCTTCGACCTCATTTCCTGGGTGCTCGGCGGCCTGATCGACGGCATGACCGTGGCCCTGGTCTCGATCCCGCCGCTTCTGCTCGTGGTGCTGCTCGCCCTCCTGGCCTGGCTGCTGCACCGATCCTGGCACCTGGTCGTGCTCGTGGTCGTGTCGCTCCTGCTGATCATCAACATGGGCTACTGGCAGGAGACGCTGGAGACCCTGTCGCTGGTGATCGCCGCCACGGTGATCTGCATGCTGGTCGGCATCCCGCTCGGCATCCTCGCCGCCCACCGGCCGCGCGTCTACATGGTGATGCGGCCGGTCCTCGACCTGATGCAGACCATCCCGACCTTCGTCTATCTCATCCCGACCCTGATCCTGTTCGGTCTCGGCGTCGTTCCCGGCCTGATCTCGACCGTGATATTCGCCCTGCCGGCGCCGATCCGGCTCACCTATCTCGGCGTCAGCCGGGTGCCGAAGCCGCTGCTCGAGGCCGGCGAGAGCTTCGGCGCCAGCCCGTCGCAGCTCCTGTGGAAGGTCGAGCTGCCCTACGCCATGCCGACGATCATGGCGGGTGTCACGCAGTGCATCATGCTCTCCCTGTCGATGGTGGTGATCGCGGCCCTGGTCGGCGCCGACGGCCTCGGCAAGCCGGTGGTGCGTGCCCTGAACACCGTGAACGTGGCGCGCGGCTTCGAGGCCGGGCTCGCCATCGTCCTGCTCGCGATCATGCTCGACCGGCTGTGCCGCCGCCCCGGCACCAGCGGGGAGGGCTGAGCCGATGAGCGCCGTCTCGTTCGAAGCGGTCGACATCGTCTTCGGCGACAAGCCGCGCACGGCACTGCCGCTGATGGAGCAGGGCCTGTCGCGCGAGCAGATCCTGGCCGAGACCGGGCAGGTGCTCGGCGTCTCGAGCTGCACGCTGGCGGTCGAGAAGGGCCAGATCTGTGTGCTCATGGGCCTGTCCGGCTCGGGCAAGTCGACGCTGCTGCGGGCGGTCAACGGGCTCAACAAGGTCGTGCGCGGCGCCGTCAGGGTCGACGACGGGGGTGCTGTGGTCGACGTCGCGAGGTGCGACGCGAGGACGCTGCGCCGCCTGCGCATGCAGCGTGTGGCCATGGTGTTCCAGCAGTTCGCGCTGCTGCCCTGGCGCACCGTGGCCGAGAACGTGGCGCTCGGCCTCGAGCTGCGCGGCACGCCCAAGGCGGAGCGCGACCGCATCGTCATGGACAAGCTCTCGCTGGTCCATCTCGAGAAATGGGCCGGCAAGTTCGCGCACGAGCTTTCCGGGGGCATGCAGCAGCGCGTCGGCCTCGCCCGCGCCTTCGCCACCGATGCCGACATCCTGCTCATGGACGAGCCGTTCTCGGCCCTGGACCCGCTGATCCGCGACAAGCTGCAGGACGACCTGCTCGAGCTGCAGCAGTCGCTGCACAAGACGATCGTGTTCGTCAGCCACGACCTCGACGAGGCGCTCAAGATCGGCAGCACGATCGCGATCATGGAAGGCGGCCGCATCGTCCAGGCGGGTGCGCCCGAGGAGATCGTCACCGCACCGGCCACGGACTATGTCCGCAGCTTCGTCGCCAACGTGAACCCGCTCAACGTCCTCAAGCTCGGCAGCATGATGCGACCCACCGAGGCGATGCGGCAGGGGAACGGGTCGCTGCAGCTCGATCCCCGGATCCGCCTCGGCGCCGAGCTCGACGGTGCCGGCAGGGTGGCCGGAGTCGACGGGGCCGGGCTGCCCCTGCGGGTCGTCCGCACCATCGAGCCGTTCGTCGACGGCAAGGTGCCCTGCGACTGGCTACTCGCGACCGGCCCCGACACGCCGATGCGCGAGGCGATCGAGGCCATGCGCAACAGCGGCTGGCCGGTGCTGATCGTCGACGAGACCGACCGGATGCTCGGCTATGTCGGCATCGACGAGCTGCTCCTGGCGCTGCGCAGACGAAAAAACTAGTTACTAGAGCGACTTATCGCCGTTTATTGCGACATAACTCGATGTTCGCTGATCGGGAATGCGCTCCGCCTGACTGTGCGGGCTGATTTCCTTTGAATTTCCAAGGCTAGCCGCCTATTCATAATTTCAACCAGAAGATTAGGAGCCCGTGGCTCCGGGGAATGCCTGGACGGTCGGTGGCGCAATGGTCGCGAGGGAGCGGCGGGCATGCTGCTGGACGGCGGGGCTTGGTCAGGCCGGGGCGAGGCGGGCTCCGGCGCCGGTCGGGGCGTGCCGACGCGCACGCGAGCGCGGCGGCGGCAGGCCGCCCTGCAGGAGATGGCCACGCCGGTGGCGGCGACCTTCCTGGGCCTGCTCCTGATCGACAATCTCGCACCTGCTCTCGCGCGGGCTCGACCGCAGGAGCATGGCGCGACCTCTTCCGACGGCCATGTTCTCGGGCTCGACGACGCGGCTTTCCAGCTGCTGCCCGAGCCGTCCGCGGTCTTGGCGCCGTCGGAAGGCCCTGATTCGGCCGGGGGTGCCGGGCAGGTCGGCCTGGGCGGCATGGCGGGTGCGTCTCATCAGGCGGTCATCGTCGCGTCGGGAGACGACGCGCACGGCGCGCCGGGCGGAAGCGGCGGCGCGGCCGGCCAGCCGGCGCTCGGACCTGCGGCGGCGGGGGCAGCCTTGACGTTCGCTTCGCTGCCGGAGCCGGTGATGCCCACAGGCGAGGACGCTGCGGCCGGAGCGTCCGACGACGAGGATCTCGGCCCGATCGGCAGGTATGTGCGCGGCAACGGCGACGGCAAGACCGTGCTGACCGACGGCGACGACATCTTCATCGGCAGCGACGGCAACGAGCATGTCGTGGGCGGCGCCGGCGACGACCATATCGACGGCGCCGGCGGCGACGATCACCTGGAGGGTGGCACCGGCGACGACGAGCTGCTCGGCGGCGGCGGCGACGACCGCCTCGAGGGCAATGCCGGCGACGATCTGCTCGACGGCGGCAGCGGCGACGACGAGCTGCTCGGCGGCAGCGGCGACGACGAGCTGCTCGGCGGCGGCGGCGACGACTATCTGAACGGCGGCAGCGGCATCGACCGGCTGGCCGGAGGCACCGGCGACGAGATCCTGGTGCTCGCGGATGTGCGCGACGCGGTGACGGAGCTCGGCCTGGGTGCGGACGCCGGCGGCAACGACACCGTGGTGGTCACGCAGAGCTACGCCGAGAGCCTGGCGTCGGCGCTCGCCGATACGGGCGGGCGCGCCACCTTCGTGCTCGGCCGGCCCGACATCGCCGACTTCCCGACCGGCGTCGCCGGCTTCCGCCAGCAGATCGACCCCGACATCGAGAACATCCGGCTGGAGGGCAAGACGGCGCACGACGTGGTCGGCGACGATCACGGCAGCCTGATCGTCGGCAATGCCGGCGCCAACCGGATACATGCCGGTGGCGGCGACGATGCGGTCTATGGCGGCGCGGGGAACGACCTCATCGACGCCGGCGCCGGCAATGACTGGCTGGAGGGCGGTCTCGGCGACGACACGCTCTGGGGCGGGGCGGGCGACGACGTCTATGTGCTCGGCCTGCAGGAATCCGGCGACACCGTCTTCGATCACGAGGGGCGCAACAGCCTGCGGCTGATCGGGGCCGACCCGGCCAGGCTGTCGCTCGACCTGCGCGGCGACGATCTCCTGGTCAGCCATGCCGGCAAGGTCGTCGCCACGGTCTCGGATTATGCGGGCAGTCCGGACAGCATCGTCGGCATCGATCTGGGGCAGGGCGTCCGTCCGCTCGAGGACTTCATGCCGGCCGCGACCGCGAAAGCGGCGGCCAGAACCACGGCGAGCGGGGACTGGCTGGCCGAGTACACGCCGGCGCCCGGCCTCGCCGAGCCCTTGCCCGAGCCCTGGGCGAGCCTCGATCCCCGGGATGCGGCTGCTCCGGTGCCTGCAGCGGGCAATGTGCAGAGCAGCGTTGCCGCGGACGCATCGGCCACCTTCTCGACCAGCTTCGCCGCGCTGCCCTCCGACCACGCCGCGGCCGACCTGTGGGCGCCGATGGACGATGGCATGACGCAATCGGGCGACGAAGCGCTGCGGCAGGACACGGCGCGACATTCGAGCGCCTAGCCCGAACGTCCGTATTTCATCCGGTCCGACTGGGCCCGGCCTCGGCCGGGCCCCTCTTTTCTCTACCGCTTCCAGTCTGGACGGGGCTAGGTTCTCGCCGGAACGCCTCGGGCGCGGGAGAACGGGTTTGCGGATGAGCCAGGGGCGCGTCGTCCAACCGGACCGGCCGCGCTGACATGTTGCGCTTCCTCGGCTCGCGGCTCGCGATCCTGATCCCGACCTTTCTCGGCGTGACCTTCGTCGCCTTCGCCTTCATCCGGCTCATCCCCGGCGATCCGATCCTGCTCATGGTCGGCGAGCGCGGCATCTCGCCCGAGCGGCACGCCGAGATGATGGCGCAGTTCGGCTTCGACCGGCCGTTCCTGGTCCAGTATCTGGGCTTTCTCGGCAATCTGCTGCACGGCGATCTGGGCCGCTCGATCGTCACCCGCGAGCCGGTGCTGAGCGAGTTCCTAACCCTGTTCCCCGCCACGGTGGAGCTGGCGATCGCCGGAATGCTGGTGGCGCTCGTCATCGGCCTGCCGGCGGGCATCGTCGCCGCGGTCAAGCGCGGCACGCTGCTCGATCACTCGGTGATGGGGATCTCGCTCACCGGCTTCTCGATGCCGATCTTCTGGTGGGGCCTGCTGCTGATCATCCTGTTCTCCGGGATCCTGCAGTGGACGCCGGTCTCGGGCCGGATCTCCCTGACGTACTTCGTCGACGCCAGGACCGGCTTCATGCTGATCGACAGCCTGCTCAGCGACGAGCAGGGCGCCTTCCGCTCGGCCCTCTCGCATCTCGTCCTGCCGGCGATCGTGCTGGGCACGGTCCCGCTCGCGGTGATCGCGCGCCAGACCCGCTCGGCCATGCTCGAGGTGCTGGGCGAGGACTATGTCCGAACCGCTCGCGCCAAGGGCCTGCCGCCCGCGCGCGTGGTCGGCGTGCACGCCCTGCGCAACGCCCTGATCCCGGTCGTGACCGTGATCGGCCTGCTGATCGGCACCCTGTTCGGCGGTGCCATCCTGACCGAGACCATCTTCGCCTGGCCGGGCGTCGGCAAGTGGCTGGTCGATTCGATCTCGCGCCGCGACTATCCGTCGGTGCAGGGCGGGATCGTGCTGATCGCGAGCATCGTCATGCTGGTCAATCTCGGCGTCGATCTGCTCTACGGCCTGATCAATCCCCGCATCCGGCACGCGAGGTAGCCATGGCCGAACGCGCCCTCGCCGCCGCCGTTGCCGAGCCCGTCCCGGTCAGCCTGCCGCCGCACCCGCTGGTCGAGTTCTGGCATTATTTCAGCGAGAACCTCGGCGCCGTCGCCGGGCTCGCGGTCATCATCGTGGTCGTCCTGGCAGCGATCTTTGCGCCGCTGATCGCACCCTACGACCCGACCGAGCAATTCCGCGATGCCCTGTTGAAGCCGCCAGCCTGGGCCGAGGGCGGCTCCTGGGCCTTCCCGCTCGGCACCGACGCCGTCGGCCGCGACATGCTCTCGCGCATCATCTACGGCGCGCGCTTCTCCTTGCTGATCGGGCTGATCGTCATCGTCCTCTCGCTGTCCGTCGGCGTGACGCTCGGCCTCGTCGCCGGCTTCGCGCGGGGCATCACCGAGACGCTGATCATGCGGGTGATGGACATCATCCTGGCCTTGCCCAGCCTGCTGCTCGCGATCGTCATCGTCGCGATCCTCGGGCCGGGGCTGGTCAACGCCATGATCTCGGTCGCGGTCACCTACCTGCCGCAGTTCACCCGGCTCACCCGCGCCTCGGTGATCACCGAGCTGACCAAGGACTATGTGGTGGCGAGCCGGGTCGCCGGCGCCGGCACCCTGCGGCTGATGTTCAAGACGGTGCTGCCCAATTGCTGGGCGCCCTTGATCGTCCAGTCCACGCTCGGCTTCTCCAACGCGATCCTGGACGCCGCCGCCCTGGGCTTCCTCGGCCTCGGCGCCCAGCCGCCGACGCCGGAATGGGGCACCATGCTCGCCGATGCGCGCGAGTTCGTGCTGCGCGCCTGGTGGGTGGTGACCTTCCCGGGCCTCGCCATCCTGATCACGGTGCTCGCCTTCAACCTGATGGGCGACGGCCTGCGCGACGCCCTCGACCCCAAGCTCAAGCGGAGCTGAGCGCGATGGCCGCCCCGCTGCTCGAGATCAGCAACCTCTCGGTCGAGTTCCGCACCGCCATGGGGCCGCTCAAGGCGGTCGACGGGGTCGATCTCACCGTCGCGCCGGGCGAGGTGGTCGGCATCGTCGGCGAGAGCGGCTCGGGCAAGAGCGTGGCCATGCTCGCCGTGATGGGCCTGTTGCCCTGGACCGCCAGGATCACCGCCGACCGGCTGGTCTTCCAGGGCGAGCAGCTCCTCGGCCTCAGCGGGCGCCGCCGGCGCAAGCTGATCGGCAAGGACATGGCGATGATCTTCCAGGAGCCGATGAGCTCGCTCAACCCGTGCTTCACGGTCGAGTTCCAGCTCACCGAGGCTCTGCGCCTGCACGAGGGGCTGCGCCGCGCGGCGGCGCGCGACCGGGCGGTCGAGCTGCTCGATCTGGTGGGCATCCCGTCGCCCCGCGACCGGCTGGGCGTGTTCCCGCATCAGCTCTCCGGCGGCATGAGCCAGCGGGTGATGATCGCGATGGCGATCGCCTGCAACCCGCGCCTCCTGATCGCCGACGAGCCGACCACGGCGCTCGACGTCACCATCCAGGCGCAGATCCTCGACCTCCTGCTCGACCTGCAGCGCGAGCGCGGCATGGCGCTGATCCTGATCACCCACGACATGGGCGTGGTGGCGGAGACGGTGGACCGGGTCGTGGTGCAGTATGCCGGGCAGCAGGTGGAGGCCCAGGACGTGCAGGGCCTATTCGCCGACGCCATGCACCCCTACACGGCAGCCCTGCTCGCGGCCTTGCCGGAGCGGTCGCACGGGCGGCTGCTGCCGACCATCCCGGGCGTGGTGCCGGGCGTGCTCGACCGCCCGCAGGGCTGTCTGTTCAGCCCGCGCTGCCCCTTCGCGACCCCGCATTGCCGCACCGTGCAGCCCGCCTTCGCACCGGGGCCGCGCGGGCGCGTGCGCTGCCACTATCCGCTCACCGGCGGTGTGCCCGAGAACCACCCGGGCCCGGCGGGGCTCGCGGCATGAGCGCCGAGACGGTGCTCCGCGGCGAGGGGCTGGAGCGGCGCTACACGGTGGGGGGCGGGCTGTTCAAGGCCGGCGGCGAGGTCCAGGCGCTGCGCGGCGTCAGCTTCACGCTCGACCGCGGCCGGACGCTGGCCGTGGTCGGCGAATCGGGCTGCGGCAAGAGCACGCTGGCACGGCTGGTGACGCTGATCGAGCCGCCTTCGGCCGGGCGGCTCGAGGTCGACGGCGCCGATCCGGCGGGCGCCGACGCCGCGACCGCGCGCCGGCTGCGCCGGACGGTGCAGATCGTGTTCCAGAACCCCTATGGCTCTCTCAACCCGCGCCAGAAGATCGAGGAGATCCTGGCCGAGCCGCTCGAGATCAACACCGAGGCGAGCGGTGCGGAGCGCCAGCAGGCGGTGAGCGAGATGCTGCGCCGGGTCGGGCTGCGGCCCGAGCAAGCGCGGCGCTATCC